>CAYPZY010000198.1:0-5895 GCA_964415155.1 uncultured Bdellovibrionales bacterium | reverse complement strand
GGGATTCATATTCCAGGGTCATTAGTGTCGATGCCTGATAAAGCGTTTGAGCAAATTCGATCGCCACCTCTTTTCTGAGAAGATAGTCGATGAATTTGTGGGCCATCACTTCCTTATTGGTACCTTTGCAAATGGC
Organism: uncultured Bdellovibrionales bacterium; assembly: GCA_964415155.1. Taxonomy (GTDB): domain Bacteria; phylum Bdellovibrionota; class Bdellovibrionia; order Bdellovibrionales; family SG-bin7; genus CAYPZY01. The sequence goes on along the minus strand of CAYPZY010000198.1, from coordinate 5,759 downwards.
TAGCGACTGAGTCCATAGGGTAGTGGACTCGTCAGGAATTTGAAAGACAAACTCGTCGTTATGAGCCAAAAGAACTGAGGCCAATCCTTGCGAAAGTTCGGCAGCCCAAAGTTCTCCTTGCCCCAGTAGCTTAAGCGCTTGCTTTTGGCTGCGTTTAGCAAAAGGTAAAACCTGATCAATCGTTTTCTTCATATCCTGTGACTCTTCCGTCACAATGTTTTTTTGAATAATCTGTCTTCGCATGAGGTTAGCTAGCATTTCGCGAGGATCATTAAGTAAAGAAACTTTGTTTACGGCTTCTTTGCTCGTAAGAATCTCCTGCCAAGAGGTAATCTTCTGACCATATTTTTGTTTATTATAAGTAATTCCATTTACTCCCCAAAATAGCGGCAACGAATACTTTAGATCATTGTCGTGAGGCATGTGTTTAAAGTCGGCGGCTATGTACCTATAATTAGGAACCAGATGCTTTTTGATGGGCAGAAGCATTTGTGATTCGACAGCCGTAGGAATCTGCCAAGAAAGCAATGCAACGAGATCATAGTCATGCGAGCTGTCGGATAGCTTATTAAAGAGCTCAGTGTTGCTAGTCACTACGTCAAATTCGACCGCCACTTTTTCATTATGAAGATATTTGTCCAAAACAGTTTTAGGAATAAACGCTGATTGAGCCAAAATTTTCAACCGGTGCTCTGCCTTCGGCGCTCGTGATTTGTAATAGTAAACGGCGCTACCACCGACGGCCGCACCAATGAGGGTGCCTATCACCAAGGTAATGACAATAACGAAGGTGTTTTGTCCGCGAAGACGTGCCATGAATATGATTATGCCAAACTGGTATACTTAAGTGTGTTTTTTTTTAGGGCGTCTAGAATGAAATTCCAAGAGAAGCGTCCAAGATTGCTTCTCATGATTGATAAGATTATGAAATTACTAGATTATATTAAAATTCATCAACAATTAAGGAGGCCAGTTTATTTGATGCTCACTGGATCAAAGTTCACCACGATCTTCGAACCCTGCACAGGAACCGCTGTACCGTGGAAGACGATGCTATTGGCGTTGGCGTTATAGGTCCAGCCGTTAACTGCAGCTGGAGGAACCAATTGGTCGTTTACAAAAACCTCGATGGTTTCAATAACGGGTTCGCGATTTAGATAGAATTGCGTGGACAACTCTAGTGTGCGATTGGCTATTTCATCTAAGCTTTGCGCGAAGTCTCCGCAGAGATTGCCTTTTATCCCCTCGAGAGAATCAACGAGCTCAATGACTCGTCTGGCGATGATTCGCTCGGAAGCTTGCGGACTTAGAATATTGAGACAGGCTTGATCTAGAATGGCTACTGTATTTACAGAGTAGCGACGAGTGGCTCCAGAGGAGTTAGTAAGTTGGTCAAGAAAAGCCGGATAACGGCTGATAGGGTAAAGCAAAGGATCGTTGTAATTGTGAGCGTTTGATTGTGAAGAATTACGCGAGAAATCGTCTTCATCAGTAAGAATCACAATCGATAAATGAGAGTCGGTTCGTAAAAATCCTGTATTTTGAGAATTACTGAGAACTTGTTCGAAACTACTAAGAGGTCTTTCGTCACCGGTACCTGCTGTTCCCAAACGAACGTTGTTTTGGAAGACTGAAAATAGATTGGGGGTTGTCGGATCAACAACAAAAATGCCGGAGTGTCTATTGGTGGCGCCATCGCGAAATCGAGAGTAAGCCAAATTACCACCGAAGGCCGTGCGCCAAGCGCCGGTGTCGCCAACGGCGATTCTATAATCGAGGTTTTTTTCGACGAATCCGCGGATGAAGGCACCAAAATTTGCTGCGAGGTTATCTTGGGAAGTTGCCATTGAACCCGAGTCGTCAACGAGAAATAAAATATCTATTTTCGCGTTTAGAGTCGCATCGTTTTGGTAAAAGATATTGCTGTCAGGTAAAAGCGAAAAGGAAGATTCTTTTTCTCCACAACCGAGACAGAGAAACAGTATGCTAAAAATTTTTGTCGCAAACGTGAACTTTTTCATATGTGCCTTCCTGTATCTGTAGAGAAAATTTCCTATTTCTCTTACTTCTATTTTACGCAGCACACAATCAAGACTCAATGGAGGTGCAAAGATCTGAAATGTATCGGAAGTTTTGAAAACGTCTCGTCTTAGGACAAGATAAGTAGCTAAAACTAAACAGTTTATGTTTTTAGACGAATTCTCGAAAAATGTTCAGCTGTCGAAAACCTAAACAAAATTTTAAAAATTAATTTCTTGAGCAACCGAAACTTAGGAGAAGTGACTAACTTTTAGCGACGTCGCAGCGATCATCGCAACGATGATCCTTAGGCTCTGTTTCGATCGTGCAGTGAAAATGACCATAGTTTTTCAAAATGGTACGGCATTGTTTTTTTAGATTCTCAACAGCGTCTGCGGCTAAATTTGATTCAACCGCCAAATGAAAGGAGATCACATGGCGATGGCCATCAAGGGACCAAACATGGAGATCGTGTATGCTGGTGACACCGGCTAAAGCTTGAACCTCTCTAACGTAATCTTCTTGCGCAAAGGTAGGCGGCAAACCTTGCAGGAACAAATGTGAGACACTCAGAATATTTTTAACGGCATTGTAGAGAGTGAAGAGACCGATAAAAAACGCGAGCAGAGGGTCAATCCATGGCCAGTTCTTGAAATAGAGGACGATCGCGCCAAGGGCGACAGCTACCCAACCTAGCAAATCTTCAAGCATGTGCAGTGATATGGCCTTTTCATTATGGCTGTTACCCTTACGCAATTTCAAAAAAGCCCAGCCGTTAAAGAAAATACCCACCAAGGAAAGTGCGAACATAATTTTCGAATGTGGCTGACCCGGATTACGAAACGACTGAAAACTTTGATAGAGAATAAAAAACGAGCTCAGAATCAAAACGCCACTAACTACAAGTGATGACAAAAGTGATAAGCGATTATAGCCGTAACTGAATTTGGTCGTCGCATCTCGACGCGAAATTTTTTGTAATATCCAGGCAAAAAAAATCGTTAGACTATCGCCAAGATCATGAACGGCGTCGGCCGTAATAGCAACACTTCCAGCTATTTGGCCGCCAATGAGTTCAACGAAAACGAAAACCAAATTAAGCATCAGCGCCAAAAGGATATTTTTTTCTGCTTGGTTGTAATGATGTTCGTGATGATGATGGTCATGATGGCTCATGCCCCAAGTGTATTGTCAGAGCGCGTATCGTCAAGCGATATGTCTATATGCTTTGACAATTGCGACGTTTCTTAATTCTAATTGATATATCAGGGAGGGTAACTATGAAAATTTTTGTTTTTTTAGCAGGAATTTTATTTTGCGGTGTTAGTCAATCAGCTACCGAAATTCGTTGTAACAACAGCGATTGCTTGGTGTTTGGTTGGAATTATACAGATTTCGCGAAGGGCGCACGCGGCCAAGTTGTTTGTATTGAGAATAACTGTTTCAAATATGGTTGGAACGTTTATGATCCAATGGGTACTGTAACGGTAAACTGTCTAAACTTGGATTGCTTTGGTACTGGTTGGACCGAAACTGTGAACGGTCGTTTTATGCGAAACGTTTCTTGTTTGGGAAATGATTGTCTTCGCAATGGTTGGCGAACCTCACAGGGAGATGCGAGTCTAGTGACTTACTGTACGAATTCCAATTGCTCAGCATATGGATGGAGTACCTTCGTGCCCGGTCGTGGCAGCGTTAATGCAACATGCCACAACTCGGCTTGCTTTGTAAACGGTTGGACGGTAACACCTTAGGTGCTTGAAACTCAGTCATTTCGCATTTCAAATTTTTAAAAAATTAAAAGACAAGACCGACAGCAAATACTTGCTGGCGGTATCTGGCGGCATGGATTCGATGGTTTTACTCCATGCCTTTCTTGAGATAAAAAATCGTCATAAAATTAATTTTGCCGTCGCCCATGTTCACCATGGCAGCAATGCCGAGAGTGTAACAAGAAAGTTTCGCTCCAAAGCTAAGCAATTGGTTAAAGATTTTTGTCAACAAAACGGCATTGTGTTTTTTACCAATGAAGTCGCTGCGGAAATACAGTTAATCAGCGAAGCTGCCTTGCGCCGCTACCGCTATGAATACCTTAAAGGAATTTTGCGATCTGAAGGTTATGACTACATGGTTATTGCTCATCACCAGCAAGATCTTTTGGAGACGCGTTTGATTCGGCTAATTAGAGGAACGGGACTTCAAGGGCTGCCCGCCATGCAGGAGTGGTCAGGTGCTTTATTTCGACCCTTTTTAGATTTAAAAAAGTGCGAACTAGAGGCTTACGCTCAATTTCGCGACATTTTATTTTGCGAGGATCCCAGCAATAGAGAGCTTACTTCATTACGCAATTGGCTTCGGCATCATTGGCTAAGGGACTTGGAAGGTAAGAGAGCTGGAAGCGTTAGCACGTTAGGTCGTTCTCTCGAGGGAATCGCAACTGAACTGAGCCTTATTCAAAATCCTGGTCCAAAGAGTAAAGCAGAAAGGCTCCATAAAATTGATAGAGCAATGTTACAAAGCTTGAGTAAATCTGAGCAACAGAGACTTCTAGCGCAGTTTCTCCATGAGAGGGGCAGCACCAACTATAGTCGTAGTCAGATTGACGAGGTTTTGAAGCGCCTTAACACTAAGCGAAAGCAATTTCAGTTTTCCTTGATGAAAGAACTATGGCTTGTGACGGCGAAATATATTTCTCTGGACGAGAGCCGGGCTCGTTCTTAGACTGGGACATCATTGAGTAAGAAACTTAATGTCTATATAATATTATTGTTAACACTCTTATCATAGGGAAAATGGATGCGATCAATGCAAAAGACGGCAACGTTATGGATTCTAGTTATCTTAGCTACCATCATTGTAATTCAATTCTACGAACAGAGTCGACAAACGGTTATCACTGACTTCACTTATCCGCGTTTTGTCGAAGCGCTCAAAGAGAAGAAAATTAAAGATGTTGTTTTCTCAAAAGAAACACAAGAAATTTCTGGCGAAATAAAACCGGAATTCGAAAAGGAATTTAACGGAAAAAAATTTCGTCTAGTAGGTAATACAGACGAAGAAGGTTTTAAACTTGTTATGAGCAACGGCTTGATTCCTAGCTATGATAAGTCGCAAGCTAACTCTCTTGTTTATACATTGTTCTCAAACTACTTGCCGATTCTTTTAATCTTCTTGTTGTTCTTATGGTTAATGAAGCAGATTCAAATCGGTGGCGGTAAAGCCATGAGTTTTGGTAAAAGTCGCGCTCGGCTTCTGACTGAAAACAAGAAGCGAATCATGTTTGCCGATGTGGCGGGAGTGGATGAGGCAAAAACAGAACTTGAAGAGATTGTCTTGTTTTTGAAAGATCCAAAAAAATACACCAAGCTCGGCGGCCGTATCCCTAAAGGTGTTTTACTTATTGGCCCTCCGGGAACAGGTAAAACGTTACTGGGGCGTGCGGTGGCAGGTGAGGCCGGTGTGCCTTTCTTCACTATTTCTGGTTCTGATTTCGTCGAAATGTTTGTGGGTGTGGGCGCAAGCCGAGTTCGTGATTTATTTGAACAGGGTAAAAAGCATGCGCCTTGTTTGATATTTATCGATGAGATCGATGCCGTTGGTCGCCATCGTGGTGCCGGTCTTGGTGGTGGTCATGATGAACGGGAGCAGACGCTCAACCAGTTGCTGGTCGAGATGGATGGTTTCGAGAGTAATGAAGGTGTCATCTTACTTGCTGCAACGAACAGGCCTGATGTTCTTGA
>CAYPZY010000197.1:0-5897 GCA_964415155.1 uncultured Bdellovibrionales bacterium | reverse complement strand
AACGATAACTGTTTGCGCGGCACCGTCATATTTCCTGCTGAAAAACTGGATGCTGGCTTTGCAGAAACAGTAAAAAAGGCGCGCGCCCGCGTTTTAGAACTCCAGGGCTAAACTTCGATCAGTGAATTTTCTATAGCGAAGGCCCAATCAACAGGCTTTAGATGTTTTTGATTTTTAATGGCAAGATCGTAGAACTTACGGGTTTGAGCTTCAGCTTCGCGAATCTTTTCATCTGAAGCAAACGGGTCGTGATGCATGAATATGACTTTTTTAATGCCTTCACGCATGGCGATCTCAAGACCAAGGGGAGCGGCAGCGTGGCCCCAATCGGTTTTGTCGATAATCTCAGCGAGCGTGTATTGCGCGTCGAAGACCATAAGATCGACATTTTGATAAAGAGGTAAATCTGCGCCCAAATCTTCGCGAGTGACACGAGTTGCTTCCGTATCCACGCAGTGGGAATAAGTCTTTCCATTGCATTCGAATTTAAATCCCCAACATGGGTCGGGATGGTCGAGCTTGTACGGAGTTGTTTTAATGTCGCCTACGGTAGAGGTCGAGCGGGGTTCTAGTTTGTGATATATAAACTGCGCACCTAATCTTTCGTAGGGTACGGGAAAATAGGGTTTTTGAAAAAGTAAACGCATTGTTTTTTCGAGGTCGTCTTGAACACTATAAAGATGGATTTTATTGCCAGGAATAAAAACGGGAATGAAAAAGGGTAATCCGATCAAGTGATCCCAGTGGAAATGAGTAAAATAGATGTGAACCTCGCCTTGCCCCTTACCGCAAGGTCCCGCAAGGAGGCTAAGGCCTAGGCGGCGAATACCACTGCCACCGTCGATAATTATATTTTGTTTAGTTGATTGCACTTCAATGCAGGTCGTGTTGCCGCCAAAACCACCTAGGGTGGTGGGGTGCAGGCCAGCAAGAAAGTCCGCCGCACTTTTTTTACTCTGAGAAAAACTCTCGAGGATATTGGTAAATTGTTGGTTTAAACTCTGTGGATCATAAGGTGACGGAATTGAACCACGTACGCCCCACAGTTTCACTCGCAAAGACATATTTTAAGGCTAGCTAACAAAAGAAAAATTCACAACGGCAAATCTCGAAGACAGACCTTTGAGCAGTGTTAACTCCGAGCGGTAATAACCCGAAAAGAAGTCATCAACATGGAGTTTCATCATGGCAAGGTTGCTATTTTCGATAAGTCTCTTATTTTCGCAATATTCACTTTCCGATTCAACCAGCGTGGCTGGCGAGTATCTTGTTAAGCTGACCAAAGAATTTCATCATAAGTCAGCAGCAGAGGTTGCCAAGATACTTGCAACGAAGGGCGCTGAGAAACTTCCTGGAATAGACAACTGGTACAAAGTTACCAATCAAAAGGAAAAAAGCTTGCGGATGAATCCAGCCGTAGAGTTTGTCGAGCCAAACTTTTTTTACTACGCGGTGGAAATTCCCAATGATCCAAATTACTTTGAACAATGGGGAATGAATAATCGCGGTCAAAATGACAAGGACGGCAAAGCCGGTCAGGTGGGAGTCGATATTAAGATTGAAGAGGCGTGGCGATTGTCGACAGGAAGTCACGCCACCGTCGTGGCGGTTATCGATACCGGCATTGATGGGCACCATCGAGATCTTAAAGACAACCTGTGGGTTAATGAACGAGAATTAAATGGAAAACCCGGTGTCGATGATGACGGCAACGGTTATGTTGACGATGTTAATGGTTACAATTTCTATGCGGCAACGGCAGATTCTACTGATGATCATGGCCATGGCTCACACTGTGCTGGTGTGATTGGTGCCAAAGGTAACAACGGATTTGGTATGGCAGGTATCAATTGGCAAGTGCAAATGATGTCTGTTAAATTTCTAAATAGCAGTGGTTCGGGAACTGCCGAAGGAGCAATCAAAGCCATCGTCTATGCCGTCGATAACGGTGCCAAGATTTTAAGTAACTCGTGGGGCGGTGGTCGTAAATCCAAAGCTCTGGAGGAAGCGATCGAATATGCGAATGCAAAAGGTGTCTTGTTTGTGGTGGCGGCGGGCAATACCGGAAAAGATATTGATAAAGAGCCGCATTATCCTGCCAGTTATAATCTTGCCAACATGATTTCAGTCGCAGCGATCAACAATCAGGGGCTACTTCCTGACTGGACCAACTATGGAGAAAACTCTGTAGATTTAGCGGCACCTGGAGAAAATATTTTTAGCACTTTATTAAAAGATAGCTTCGGTCACATGTCGGGAACATCGATGGCGACACCTTTTGTCTCTGGTGTTGCCGGTTTGGTTTTTTCTCTACATCCCGAATTTAATCACTATCAATTAAAAGAAAGAATTTTGCAAACAGCTAACAAATTGTCGCATCTTGAAAAGAAAGTTCGCACCGGTGGAATGCTCAGTGCTGCTGGCGCCTTAAAAGATTTATGAGTTGTTTGCCAGGTCGGCTGAAAATAAAAAACCCACCTTTATTTGGTGGGTTTTTTGTTCGAGTCACAAGTTTTAAGAATTAAACTTTGCAGACTTTTTCTAGCATTTCAAGGAATTGTTCTTCTGACATTCCTACGCGTTGTGCTGCTTTACGGATTGCCGATTTAGCGTCGCCAGCTTTCAAGTATTCGTTAAGCATATCGATAATGCCATCAAGGCTTAGTTCAACGTTCTTTCCGTTAACAACTGAAGTCTCAGCGATAGCTTTACCAGCACCTTGAATTCCTGCCGAAAGAACAGCTAAATCTTCATTTAATTTATTGATGTCCGTTCCTGCTTTAGTTTTATTGATAATTTTAACGGCTGTTAACATGGCTTTCTGTGCTGCCACTCTTTGTTTTGGGTCTTTGCTTTTTAAACCTTCGATTAAAAGACGTGCCGCTTCGGCGTTGCCGGTTTTAAAAGTGATATCAATGATGTCTTGTAGTTGTCTGCCGTTGTAAGCGCCTTTACCCATCGCTTCCGCTAATTCGATAACTCTTTCTTTGTCCTTAACACCTTCAGCAGAAATCTCTTTACCGCTTCTTAAAGTGATTTTTTCACCGCTTGCAGACTCAGATACTTTGTCAGCTGTGGTTTGGTTTTCCACGCGCTCTTGGCCTCGAGCTCTTCCAGATTTTCCTACTTTTTCTGATTCAGCTGCGAAAGCTGTCGATACCAATGATGTAGCTAGCAAGCTTGCTGTTACCGTTACTAAAAGTTTGTTCATATCTTTCTCCTTAAGTGTCTAAAATTTTGCTGGTGCCGCCGCATTTTGTTACTTTCTCGAATCTACGCCTTTTAAGTCGGCTATATTCGATTACGGTGTTCCCATCGTTTCAAGTTTGTAATATTGCCAAATTCATACCACCTTATTTACCTTCACTCTCTTCTGGAGGAGGGAGCCAAATAAGGCGGGGGTTTATCATTCTAAAAACAGAGGACATACCACCAGCTCTAAAATCAACTTTGGGCTGATACAGGGGAACAGGAGCAAATGGCTTAGCCGGGCCATTGATAAGTGGCTGTTGCAGCAGTGGTGCTGCTGGATGCTGTGGGGGAGGTTCTTCTTCATCAAAGGTCGGTTCCGGTAACAATTCCTTATCCTCTCTGGTCTGTTCTTGATCAAATTTTTCGTAGAGTTGCTTGTCTAAAACCAATGTCATTTTTCCAAAACTTTCAAGTTGGATGATGAGTTGGCTCACTCTCTCAAGTGATGTTTCAATAGTACGGGTGACGCCATTTTTAGATTTTGAAGAGTAAGTTTCATGAAGTTTTTTATCTTCTTCGGATGAAATTTTGTCTTTCCAAGAGTGCCCTTGTGCCTGTAATCCTAGTTTTTGGCGAAGGGAATTGTTCGCTTCACTTAACTCTTGGAGCTTTTCCTTAAAAAGTTTGGCTGTTGCAATAAAAGTCTTGCGATCATTTTTGTTGGCGACGTCGCGGATGATGGTTCCAATTTCGTTAAAACGTTGCGAAAGCTCAAAACTTTTGGCCTGCACGGCTGCCATATCAACATTTAATTTGGCACCAATGTCCTTTGCGACGCCCAGATCATAAAGCACGCGTAAATAAATTTTCGCTTCGTCTTCAATAGACTGTAAGAGACCAACCGGAAGCGCTTGACCTTTTTTGAGATCGCCTTTGTTTTTTAGCCAGACAAGCAATTCACCAAAATAAGTGCCAGGGTTGTAGCCATAGTATTGAGGAGTCGTAAGAACCGGTACAAAAGTGTCGCGAATGATTCGTTGATATTCTCCAAAGAAGCTATCAAACAGCGTTTTTGCCGTTGGTAAAACGTTGTCGACCCACCACTGCTCAAATTTCATATCCTGTAGGCTGCCGTGCATGAGTCCTACAACTTCTGGCAAAAGATTTCTTTTAATCAAAGGAATCAAACCCTCGTAAGTTTGACCGTTATAGGTAAAAGTTTTTTTGAGAAGGTCTTCAAAGCGATTTTGCCGAGAGCAAATTTCGCGATCGAGATACCTTTTGTCAATAGTGGTAATCTTAGGCGGGATAAAGCGGATCGCCCGCCATTTTGGAGCTGAAACTACCGGCGATCGTAGGGCCTCTTCGCGACTGCGCGGGTTGTAGCCGTTAATTTCGGGGCCACAGAGCATACTTGCGAGTAAATAATCGGGTGGCGTGATATTTAAAATACCACCTAGCGTTTTTGGATAGTAGTCTGCGGCCTCTTCGGGAAATAGTTTGGGATGTTGGGCCATCAGCAGTAAAAAGGTGTCACCCGGTACCAAGTATTGTTCTAAATCTTCTAAGCTCTCAGCTGCTCGTCGTGTACGAGCAATGAGGCTGTCGGGATCGGTGGCATCACTATTCTCGAATCGACTATTAAAGGATTTTAATAAATCAAATCCTTTTTTGACTTTAGCAATGCGTAGCTTGAGTTCGGCTGCCCACTGAGCATCGCTGCGGCCAAGCTGTTTGGCGAGTTGCATCTTATCAGCTTTTGGATTGGTTTCCCCTTCAACGACGGTGAATTTTTTCTTTCTGATATCGTATTTGAGCTCGTCAGTTCCTAGGACTTCGACGTGACTTCGTCTTTGTCGCTCTACAGGGATTTCTGAATCGGCGCCTAAAGCGAGAATTTTTTGCTGTTCTTTAGCGGTCGCAAAATCATTTAAAGGAGTAAACCAGTCTGCTGCTTTAAATGCCTCGGTGATTTCACAAAACTTTTTTTGTTGAATATCCAAAAGGTTGTCGTCGCACTTCGGTGGCCAGTTCACCATTAGGTTCTGTCTTTTTCGGTCAGCCGATTTGCTTACCATTTGATTGTAAAGAATGGCCTGAAGAACTTTGTTTTCCTCGTTGATTTGTTGGAACGCTGGAATGTCATCGTAAGGATTGATATCGGCAGTTTGGGTTGTCTCAGACTCATGGAGGAGTTTAACGAATTGCAAATAGAAGTCATGGGTGGATTGATAGACACTGCTGAAACGATTTGTGTAGTCTAGCCAATGTGAGTTGGCCTGTGAGGCATCACGTAAAAGTAATTCACGGTAGTCTTGATTAAGTGAACCGAAACTGACGAGCTTGTCGGCAAAGTCACGGTGAAAAATAATTTCATTAAAACCACAGTTAAAGGATACCGCTCCCTCTTCGCTGTTAACACAGCTCGCGTAGTTTTTCGTTTTGGGATCATAAGTTTGAGAATTAGTTTTAAGAATATTTAATTCGCTTTTCAGATCTTCGTATTTCTCGAGGAGGGTGTTGCGAAGATCTGCTTTTTTAATTTCGCCTGTAATGTGACTAAATCCAAACTCATCGAGAGCAATGAAGAGCCCAATACCGACGAGGTTCTTGGGGGAAATAGCACGGCCGATCAGATTTTTAAGTGATGGTCTGAGAATCGATTTCAGCGTTACCCGCCCGTTCCAACGATCATAGGCCCAGGG
>CAYPZY010000196.1:0-5905 GCA_964415155.1 uncultured Bdellovibrionales bacterium | reverse complement strand
TCATCGATCGCACCAACGACGATCGTGGCAGGATGTTCCTTTGGATGTGAAATACTAAATTCCTTAGGTCCCTCTTTGCCTGAGGAAAACACGCCAATCACTCCTAACTGCTGCCAACAATCAAGTGCTCTGTAAAAAAGTTCGAGGTCGGGAAGTTCTTTTTCTCCCCAAGAATTGTTTACGACACGAACCTTCTGTTGCACCATGAATTCCATGGCTTTCAAAGCGCTCGCGATAGTGGTGATTTTGGCAACTACCAATTGAGCTTTGGGAGCAATACCTAAGTGCTGACCATCGCGCGATCCTCCGACAATGAGCCCCGCAACATGAGTACCGTGTCCTGAGCTGTCGCTGCCTTTGTCCACGATTTTATCTTCATCGGCGTCATAAAATATTTTGATTTTATTTTTGAAAGTGGGATGTTCGCTATCGACACCGGTGTCGATTATTCCCACATCTACATTGGAGCCATCGAGGTGGGGTTTTTTGGAAATGAGCTGATCGAGGTTGGTCAGCCGAAAATAATAGGGCATTTCTTGCTTCAATGACTCTTTTTTTATTTGAAAGATCGTCAGGTCTGGCAGAGAAGGTCGAAGCTTTTGATTGTCCACGACAGATTCCACGAGGGGATGGAGCGAAAGTTTTCTAAAGGTTTCGCGATCAAGATCCTTTTTCACTCGCGCAGCATTTCCAATCCAAATGGGCTCAAAAAGCGCGGTTGTCAAATTTAGGTCCTGAGCCAAATTTTTGATCGAGATTTGGGTGAGTTTCTTTTTGGCTTCAATAGTCGCCGCAATCTGTGGTTTGGTGCGAAAAACCAAAATCACTTCGGCTAGCGTAACTTGCGGAATGAAAAGGGCCAAAAAAAGGACCAATCGAAGCATCGATCACCTCGCGATCTGTATATCACCATAGGCATGTGTGGGGAACTTTATAATACTAAAAAAAGTAAAAATTCCACTATGATACCTGAGGGTTAGATGCTAAAAGATCGTAAATCCATGGTTAAACTAAGCGTAAATGTAAATAAATTAGCGACTCTGCGAAATGCTCGTGGTGAAAATAATCCCGATGTTTTAAAGGCCGCCAAAGACATCGAGAGTTATGGCGCCCATGGCATAACCGTGCATCCCCGTCCTGATGAACGCCATATTAGAATAGCAGACGTCTATGCGATCAAAAAAAATATCCAGGTGGAATTTAATATCGAAGGTTATCCATCGGATGATTATATTTCTTTGGTTCAAAATGTAGCGCCGACGCAGGCGACACTTGTGCCGGATCCACCAAATGTTTTAACTTCCGATGCGGGTTGGGAAGTCGAAAAAAACAAAACCTTTTTGCAAACTGTAGTTAAACAACTTAAAAAAAATCAGACACGGGTTTCCATCTTTATTGATCCTTACACAGTGAGGGACGGTGAGCTAGAGCTAGCAAAATCGATGGGGGTCGATCGCATCGAACTATACACCAAAGCTTTTGCTGATGCTTTCAAAGAGGGAAGACAAGCAGACGTGGTGAAGTTTTATCAGACAACGGCAGAAAAAGCCTTTCGTTTAGGTCTAGGTATCAACGCCGGTCACGATCTCAGTTTAGATAATCTTCAGTATTTTGTGAAATCAGTTCCCTATCTCGCTGAAGTTTCCATTGGCCATGCCTTAATTTGCGATGCTTTGTATTTTGGTCTAGAAGAGACTGTCAAAAAGTATCTGAAGCAGTTACAATAGTCTGCATGGCAGACACCAAATCTAAGAATAGCTTTCCGCTTGAAAAGGAAATGCTGGAAAATATCGATTTTCTTTTAAACTATGATTTTCTCGAAGACGAAGAAAACTGGGATAACTTAGATGCTTTAGGTGATGTCGCCGGCGAAGAAGGCGACGATGACTAGGCGAGATTTTTTTGGCTTTTTGGCTGGTGGTGTTCTGCTAGCGATGTCGCATCCTGAAAAGGTAAACGCAGAGGAGACCGATCTTACAAAGCGTTGGAAGTCCTTGTCCGCTGAGCAACAAGCGTTGATTCGCGATCGCTGGCAAAAGTATCAACGTTTATCAAAAGTTAAAAAAGAAAAACTCAAACTGTTGTGGCACAAATTTCGTGCTTTGCCTGTCCAAAAGCAGGAACGCATTCGCGCCGCTTTTTTGCGGTGGAAAGTGATGACTTCTGAACAGAAAGAAAAATTTAAAGAAAAAGTTCGCTCATGGAAATCTTTAAATCCGCGCATTCGTGAGCGACATCGTAATTTATTTCGACGGACGCACAAAGGTTAGAATAGAACTGGACTCTTCGATTTAACCCGCTAAGATTAAAACATGCTTCACTACTTACTGACGGGAATTTTGCTGTTTGCTTCTACTTCTGTGCGTGCTCAAACACTCGAAGTTAAAAATTCGGAAAAGCAAGACAGTTGGTATGTATTTTTATCGGCAGGTATAGGCTTTTCACAGCATGATAGCGAGGATACGGCCAAAATCGACAATGCCAAGTTTCAAGGCGCAGATGGACGTTACACTGCTAGATCTGACATGCCGACACTCTATTTCAAAATTGGCGACAAGCAGTTATTGGGATTGGGAGTCAACTTTTCAGCAGAGAATTATGCCGAAAGTTATGCGGCTGCAACATCGCTGGTATTTCACAATTATTTTTATCATTTCAGTGTTCTTCGGTTTTGGCAAAAAATCGGTGAGGGTTTTTTTGTTAAAGGTGATTTTGGTCAGCTGCAAACTTGGCGTATTGAAAAGTCGGCTGGCTCACTCGTGGAAAAATCTTTTTGGGGCCTTTCTTCGCAGGTTGGGGTGGGCTATGGATTTGTTCTTCCCAACGCGATCCACTTCCTTAGCAGTTTAAATGTTTTTTCTTCCTTTTCACATGAACATCCTGCACTTGGTGTAATGGCATATGTCGGCTTCTTATTGTAAGAAAATTTTTCTCATCATTTTATTTTGCTGTAGTCATGCTGTTGCCGACACGTTTGAATACAATCCTAAATTCGAGGATCTGCACTTTTATTCGATGTTCACCAACATCCCTAGCAATCTAAAAACATGGTGGGGTGAGACTTTTTCTTCGCAAGCGTTGCCCTACTGGCTTTCCTTTGGCGCTACGACGGGTGTCTTGATGTTGACGGACTACGAGACCTGGCAAATGACCAAGGTGCCATTTGATAGCGATAGTGATTGGCGAAAATTTATGATGGACACCGAAAAATTTGGCGGCGGATATTTTCAATTGGGATCAAGCCTCATGTTGATTGGAGCAGGAGTCTTTGGTAACAGTCGTGCGTTGCGGACCGCCTACCAAATTGGAGAAGCTATTTTATCTAGTGGTGTGATTGTACAAATCTTGAAGCGATCTACTGGGCGAGAAAGTCCTAAGAGCTCTTTGGATAAAACTGGGCGTTGGCGACCCTTTCCTGACCCGCATGAATATGCTACTCATGTTCGCGACTACGATGCCATGCCCTCGGGGCATCTTTCAAGTGCACTGGCGGCTTTAGTGGTTATTCAAGAAAACTATCCAGAATACAAATGGATTCCCTATGTCGGTTACCCACTTATGGGTATTCTCTGCCTTAGCTTTTCCGCTACTAGCATTCATTGGTGGAGCGATTACCCTCTAGGCATTGCTCTGGGCTATCATTTCGCAAAAATTGCCACGCGCAGAAATCACGGCGCAACTACGACCAACAACTTATGGGAGCCGCAGATCTTTCCGCAACAAAATGCTGACGGTGTTCCGACAGTGACGGCGCAATGGGTATGGTAAAAAAAATCATCGTCACAATGTTAATTTTTTGCAGTTGTGAATCGTTCGCCGTGGATAATTGGACGCCAACTTGGGGTGAGTTTGTCTCTCCCGTGACAACAGATGCAAAATACATTTTGTTTGGTGGAATCGGTTTGGCTTTAGCTCTTCAGCAATGGGCGCCGGAGTTTATTGAAAACACCCAGGCTTACTGGTCAGAAGAAAAACCTCTAAAGGAATCTTCGCAATACGGAGATCTTTTGGGTCAGGGAATACCCAATGCGATTTATGCTGGGGCCATGTATTGGCACTACTCCTCAACGAACGAATTGAAATCGCTGTCGCGGTCAATGACCATGCTGAAAGCAAGCCTTTATTCGGCAGTGGTCGCCCATTCGCTAAAGATGATGGCGCGCAAACCGCGCCCGAATAATCCCGACTCGCTTGATTCATTTCCATCGGGACATACGACAGCTATATTCTCTTTTGCTTCCGTCATTGGAGTTGAACACAATATTTATTATGGAACGGGTGCGTATCTGCTGGCTACATTTTCAGCTGTGAGCCGCATGAATGACAATCGTCACCGTATCGATGACCTGGTGGCAGGTGCGGCCATCGGTATGTCCTATGGTTTGTCTCTTTACTACCAAAAAAATCAACCGACTAAATCTAGCCAAAATTTATTTCAAATTTTACCGACTGACGACTTATCAGGTATCGCCGTGGTTTGGTTGTCTAATTCCCAATAGGGGTGCGAGCCAGTTATTCTGGCTCTTCAAGATAGGTATATCCTGAAAGTCCATCTTCATAGTAACGCATCAACAGACGAGCTTCTGGCTTTGTCAAAGTACCGCGCAAAATTCCCGCTTCCGAAACTCTGCGGATGGCCTCGATAAGTTCAGATTTTTGGTACTCTACATAACCCAAAACATCGCTGACGGAATCACCTTTAACCACGTGATCAATAGCATATCCGGAAGGTGTTAGAGTGATGTGTACGGCATCGGTATCGCCGAAAAGATTGTGAAAGTCGCCGAGAATTTCTTGATAAGCGCCGACTAAGAAAATTCCCAAAAAGTAGGGGTCGTTACCGTTAAGCTCATGAATTTCTAAAGCGGTCTTCTTGGCGCCGGGTTGAGTATTAATGAAAGATTCAATTTTTCCGTCGGAATCACAAGTTAGATCGGCAAGAGTCGCGCGCCGTTTTGGTTCCTCGTTAAGTTTTTGCAGAGGCACGACGGGAAAGACCTGGCCTACCGCCCATGAATCTGGAACTGACTGGAAAACAGAAAAGTTGCAATAGTAGGTGTCTGATAAAATATTATCTAACTCACGAACGATATCATCGGTGTCTTCCATCTCACGAGCAAATTTTCGCATTTTAGTCGCTGTTGTCCAATAGAGATTTTCTGCTTTCGCAAGTTGCTCTAAAGATAGAACGCCGTACTTAAATAGTTGCAGGATATCGACCTTAAGGTTTTGAAGGTCATGGTAAGACTCGTTAAGATTTTCGCGATTCATATTGCGAAAGATTTCATTGAGACTTCTTAATATATGATGGTCTGTTGGTTTTACTTCAACCGGGATATCAGGTTTTTCCACTTGATTGGCGCCGAGAACGTTAAACACTAAGAGTGAGTGGTGGGCTACCATCGAGCGGCCAGACTCTGTAACGATCGCCGGATGAGGTACACCTTGCTCATCGCAAATGTCTTGAATGATAGAGACCACGTCATTGGCATATTCTTGTTCGCTGTAGTTGGTGGAACTATCACTATCTCCCGAGCCGTCATAGTCCACACCCAGGCCACCACCAACATCAAAGTATTGAAGGCGAGCACCCAGTTTGTACAATTCAGCGAAAAATCGCGTACCTTCTTTAAGAGAAGACTTAACAGATTGAATGGAAGTTATTTGCGAGCCAATATGGAAATGGAAAAGTTCTAAACAATCGAGTTTATCTGCGCGACGAAGGACATCGAGCACTTCCACCATTTCGGTGGGCGTTAAACCAAACTTTGAACGAGCGCCCGAGGATTCAACCCATTTGCCAGCACCACGAGAATTTAGTTTTGCACGTAAACCAATTCGTGGACGAGTATTGTACTTGTTAGCAGCTTCCAAGATTAAGTTGAGTTCGGAAAAACGATCGACA
>CAYPZY010000195.1:0-5957 GCA_964415155.1 uncultured Bdellovibrionales bacterium | reverse complement strand
ATGGATGTTTTCGCTGGTACGAACAACGCGTGAGAGATTGATGGAAAATCAAGAGAGAGAAAATCCACTTCGTGCCGAAAAAAGAAAAAAGCTTCACTCGCTACGCGAAAAAGGAGTTAATCCTTTTCCTTACAGTTACGAGCGAACTCATCAAATTGCTAACGTTATTGGCGAATATGAGCCAAAACTAAAAGCCGAAGAAAAACTCGAAAACCCGAAGTTTCGTTTGGCTGGGCGCCTAATGACCCGGCGGGAAATGGGAAAGGCCGCCTTTTTTAACTTCCAGGATCAATCGGGAAAAATTCAGGCCTATATAAAGCTCGAAGAAGTTGGTCCTGAAGATAAGCTTGTGTTTGAACATCTGGACATCGGTGATTTTATTGGAGTGGAAGGCCCACTCTTTAAGACTAAAAAGGGTGAGCTTAGTATTCGCGTTGAAAAGCTCACCATGCTTTGTAAAACTCTGGAGCCGCTTCCTGAAAAGTTTCACGGGTTGACGGATATAGAATCGAAGTATCGTTACCGTCACTTGGATCTAATTATGGATCAGGAGTCGCGCAAAGTTTTTGAGACACGTTCGCTGATCATTCGTGAGATTAGAAAATTTCTTGATGCGCGCGGCTTTCTGGAAGTAGAAACTCCGGTCTTACAACCCATTTATGGAGGAGCCGCCGCTTATCCATTTTCGACTCATCACAAAGCTCTGGATATGAAACTTTTCTTAAAGATCAGCCCGGAACTTTATTTGAAAAGATTGATCGTTGGTGGTTTCGAGAAAGTTTACGAAGTGAGTAAAAATTTTCGTAACGAAGGTATCGATCGCACCCACAATCCGGAGTTTAGTCTTTTAGAGTGGTACGAGGCTTACACCGACTATAACTATCAACAAAAACAATTTGAAGACCTGGTCGCGCACGTTGTGAAGACGGTTAAAGGGTCTAGCAAAATTGTTTTTCAAGGCAAAGAGATTGATTTTACGCCGCCATGGACGCGCCTAACGGTCTATGAAGCTATTAAAAAATTTGCTGGCGTTGACGTTGAAAAGTTAGATGATAAAGGTCTCTTTAAAGCGATTAAAGACGCCGGCAGTGAACTGGAAAAGCCGGGGCGCTTTGGTGAAATGGTAATGGAACTTTTTGATCTTAAAGTCGAAGATCAAATTTGGCAGCCGACATTTATCACTGATTACCCAAAAGAAATTTCACCTTTAACGAAACAACATCGAAGTAAAAAAAATCTTGTTGAGCGCTTCGAACCTATTTGCGCCGGTATGGAAATTGGCAATGCTTATTCCGAGTTAAATGATCCTGAGGATCAATTAGAGCGTCTCAAAGAACAGGAAGCATTGCGCGTGATTGATGATGAAGCCCAGCCGATGGATGAAAATTTTATGCATGCAATCGATGTGGGAATGCCGCCAACTGGCGGTGTTGGCCTGGGTGTGGAGCGTTTGGTGATGCTTCTTACTGACTGCGCCAGCATCAGAGATATCATTTTATTTCCGACGATGAGACATACCTAAATGGATTGTTTACGAAAGTCCTTATCTGCCGATAAGGAAGTCGAATTCTTAGCCATTGATGCGACTGAACTTGTTCGCGAAGCAGTTCAGCGAACACAAGCGTGGCCGCCCGCCGCCATTCATTTAGGGCAAGCTCTTATGGGCAGCATTCTCCTGATGTCGATCACGACAAAAGAGTCTTCCAGCAAGCTATCGCTTAATTGGAAAGTCGATGGGCCTTTCGGCGATCTTTATGTGGAGTGTGATGAGCTAGGCAATACGCGCGGAACAGTGTCGACTCCACGCGCTGATATTCAAGATCTTCATACAAAACTTGGCGAAGGCCTGTTGCAGGTACGACGAACCATCAAGAACACGGCAACTGGTATCGTTTACGCGAAGGGTGACGTCTGCCAAGATTTATTGGCGTATTTACAGCAGTCGGAGCAACGAAATTGCGCATTGAACTTGTGGGTTAATCTTCAATGGAATGATTATGACAAGGAAAATCCAATTCATGTGCAAAGTGCTTATGGGTATTTGTTGGATCTTCTCCCGTCCAGTTCTCCAGAGCGCCAACAGGCAAAGGCATTTTTTTGGGAAACGAGGTTGCAGGAGCTGGGTGGACTTTCGAAGTGGAAAATTGAAGGAGATCCGACGCTTTCAATTTTAAAAACCATTTCTGATGAAAGCAACCCCAACGAAATCTATTATCAGGCGATTTCTTTTCACTGTAACTGTAATGAAGAACGAGCTAAACGCGCACTTTTCTTAGTCAATAAACACGATGGTGTTCAAGAAAGCGTCGTCCAAGAAGAAGTTCGTTGCGAATTTTGCGGCAAAGTTTATCGCGTGTAAACGGTTGTTGTCCCGTCGCCAGCTAAATGTAACTCACCATTTTTTATACTGTAAGAGAGTTCACGCGGACTGACTTTTAATTTGCATTTCAGGTGATAGGGAGAAAATGTCTGTTCCTGGTCGGTTGCTCCAAGAACAAGTAAACGATTGTCGACGATCTTTGTTTCGACTTTTTGTGACAGAACAATTCTCTTTTTATATAGATCACAAGTGTTGGTGAAGACCGTTGCATCTTTGCCAATCATGAGTTGCGCTGTGTAATGAACACGGTATTGCCAATAGGATGTGTGCCAGGTGCCAAAGAGCTGAGGTGGAATATTGTCAGTCGTAGTTGGAACGTCTTCCGGTTTATTGCGCGTTTCCTTTTGTGGCGGTTGCGTTTGATTCCATTTTGCCTGACTGCAGGCTACGGCCAGTGTTGAAAGTGAAATGCCTAGAAGAATCCATTTTCTTAGCATAGTTCCTCCATGGAAAACATTTGCTGCATTTAGTATCAGAAATTAATTCTGCTCGGTCAATAGTGAAATTTTGTATTTAAATCTGCCGCTATTTTGCTATAGTTTCTCTATGCAACGTCCATTTTTACTTTTCCTTATTTTATCTCTTGCATCTTGTGCGAGCGCGCCCACCAAAGTTTACGAATCAGTTCCTCTGACTCGAGGCAAGCCTCTCGCACCGAAAGTGCCGCCAAAAAAAGAACTGGTTATCAGTGAGCAGACAGTCATCATTGATTCACGACCAGCATTTGTTTATGCACTATCGCATTTGCCGAAGTCGATCAATTTGAGTTGGCAAGAGTTTACTGAGACAAAACCGCCACGAGGTCGTTTAGTTAAAGATCTTTTCGCTAAAACTCGGCGGCTTGCTCGTATCGGAATTTCTCCCAGTACGCCAGTGGTCATTATTGGTGAAGGCAAAGTTGGCAAAAGTGAGGAAGGCCGTTTAGCGTGGACCCTGCGCTACCTCGGCGTCAAGGATGTGGATTTTGCTTCTAAAGATTATTTTGATCAGGCCAAATGGGTGAGCACGCCAGCTAATTCTGAGGAAGCCATGCCGCAATCAGTAGCGCCTTGGAAACCGGATCTGCAGAAGAACCTCCTCGTCGACAAAGAGGAAATGAAAGGCCTCATCGTCAGTAAGCACAAGTGGGAAAAAATGAAACGTGACGAAAACGCCGCTGCCAAGCTGACCAAACCTGAAGTGAAGATCATTGACGTCAGACCAGCCAAAGAATATCTCGCCAGCGATAAAGTTCAATTCTTAAGCGAGATTTTAAATATTGAGTGGACGGAGTTTTTTGACGATAAAGAACGCGTGAATTTTGAAATGTTGGAACGCTTAAGGCAGGTGAAGGTCACGCCGCAAAATCGGATTGTCGTTCTTAGTCAGTCAGGTATTGAGTCAGCCGCGGTGACCTTGGCGCTGCAAAATCTTGGTTTTGTGAATGCGGGTAACTTTGCGGGCGGTTACGAAGAATTGGCAGGGATGAAATAGACATGCAAAACATGCATTTAATTTGCGATATTGCGAACAAAACACAGAGCGAGGTCGCGTGAGACTAGTAAGCTTCATAGGTTTTTTTGTGATTCTCATTGTAGCTTACCTTTTTTCTGAAAATAAAAAACACGTGCAGTGGAAAACGATCCTATGGGGCATTGGTTTGCAGTATCTGGCCTTCATTCTGATCATTGGAATTCCCTCTCTTCAATTCAATGGCCCGCTGAAGTTTCTATTTGATGGCGCTAACGATTTCGTCAACGCTATCATTAGCTACACCAATGAAGGCACCAAATTTATCTTTGGCCCATTGGCAGATACGCAGAAATGGGGCGGTATTATTTTCGCTGTGCAAATTTTGCCAACCATTCTTTTTACGGCAACACTCATGTCGGTACTTTACTATCTGGGTATTATGCAAAAGATCGTTCGCTTGATGGCGTGGTGTATGTATAAAACGATGGGAATCAGCGGGGCTGAATCTCTATCAAACGCAGCGAATGTTTTTCTCGGTCAAACTGAGGCACCACTCGTGATCAAACCTTATCTCAACAGAATGACAAAGTCGGAACTCCTGGCGATCATGGTGGGCGGTACCGCTTCGACCGCGGGCGGAGTGTTGGTTGCGTATGTCACTTTTTTAAAGGATTTAATTCCTGACATCGCCGGTCATTTGATTTCAGCTAGCGTTTTGTCTGCGCCAGCCGCTTTTTGCGCGGCCAAGTTGATGATTCCTGAAACTTCTACTCCTGAAACAATGAATCGACTTCCTCAAGAGGATGAACAGCTCGACTCAAATATTTTCGAAGCTGCCGCTCGTGGTGCCAGTGAGGGAATGCAATTGGCGTTAAACGTCGGCGCGATGTTATTGGCATTTATTGCGCTTGTGGCATTGACCAATGGCATTCTTGGATTTTTTGGCAACATCATTGGCTTTAATCAATGGGGCCAGACATTGAGTTTCAGTGGCAAACCTGAGCCGCTTTCGTTGCAACTGATTTTTTCGTGGCTATGTTCACCATTTGCTTTACTCATGGGAATACCTTGGTCGGAGGCAGGAATTGCGGGAGTATTTCTTGGTGAAAAAACCGTACTCAATGAATTTGTAGCATATGTTCACATGGCTAACTCAAGTCATCTCATGAGTGTACGCACAATGACAATCCTAGCCTACGCTTTGTGTGGTTTTGCTAACTTTTCTTCAATCGGAATACTCATTGGCGGCATTGGCTTACTAGCGCCAAATAAAAAATCTGACATCGCTAAGCTGGGTTTACGGGCCGTGATGGGAGGCAATCTAGCCGCCTTTATGACTGCTTGTGTAGCAGGTGTACTTCTTTAATCAATGAGATGAGGTTGGTGTGGCTCCACTCGTTTTTGCATTTACCTTATCTTTTAGTTGCTGGTAGGCTTTTTCAGAACCCTTGCAGGGCTGGCCGCGATTCGATTGTTGCGCATTGGAAGCTGCCGTTTTACCAAAACAAGTAAAATTTTTGGAACTATCCTGGGAGCTCTCACGTAACTTAAGGACCGGAACATTTTCGCTGGTCAGTTTTTCTTCGATATTCGCGATGTCTGGCCCGTTAAAATAGGTGTAACTAGGATGGCCGGATTGCTTTTCGTGAATGTAAACCGCGGTATCACTATAAATAACCAGGCCGTGAATGTTTTGCGTCTTATTGGTATTGATCTCTTGTTGCAAGGATTTGGCAAGCCCAAGCGTTTCCTCTATGCGAGAGTCAGCGTAGGCAGAACTGAAGAGCAGAAAAGACATCAAAATTTTTTTTATCATTTTTATCTCCCGAGCTTAAGTCTAGGGGCAATATTGCCTGTATCTGGCGAGGCTGATTAATGATAGAATTATTAATAATGAGTAAGCAAATTAAAAACACAGTTTTTCTTATGGCTTTTTTATTTTCCCTCCCGGTATTAGCCGCGGATTTTATTTTTGAGTACAGTTTTGATTTTACTCCGGGAACAAAAGCGCGCAGAAACTACAAAGGTTTGTATTCAGATCACGAGCGCGTACAAGAAGTGATTTCTGCAGAAACTAAAGAACAGGCGATCGAAATAGCAGAACGTAAAATCGGAACTCCCTACG
>CAYPZY010000194.1:0-5976 GCA_964415155.1 uncultured Bdellovibrionales bacterium | reverse complement strand
AAAATTAAATTCGTTTTTCTTCATGACTTTCTGTAGACTCTTGGGAACATGGATATCGGCAAACTTCACAATGCCGCGTTCCTGTGGACAAAACCACAGGAGAGGAAGTCCCGCATGTGGCCACGGAAAAATTCCTTGCCGATAAGCCTCTAAAAGAGTGGTGACCGCGAGATTTCCACCAATTGCTAGAAGGCCATTTTCATCGGCAGTTTCTGGCGCGGGAAAATGAATCATTAAGCCTCGCAATTGTCACAAAACCCGCACTCCTTAGTTTCGTGACCAAAATATTGATAAATGATTTTTTTGCGACACTCTTCACTTTTCGCCAACTGAACCATTTGCAACAGTTTCGTATTCTGACCTTTCACTCTCTTGCTGTGCAAATCATCCTGCATTAAAACGCCAGTTGGTTCCTCAATTGTAAGAATACCGCGATTATCCTCTTCCCACTCAATAAACCCCCAGTGCTCCAGTAGGTTCACCGCCGTTTCAACGCGGAAGTCTCGTTTATTGTAGAAATGCATTTCTCCGCGCAAAAAATTAAACCCCTCTTGGCGAAATTTATCAGGAAAGCGTTTGAGCAATTGAAAGCAGCGGCGCAAGAACTCAGGATCAGGATTGGACCATTT
This sequence comes from uncultured Bdellovibrionales bacterium, assembly GCA_964415155.1. Taxonomy (GTDB): domain Bacteria; phylum Bdellovibrionota; class Bdellovibrionia; order Bdellovibrionales; family SG-bin7; genus CAYPZY01. The sequence continues at coordinate 5,347 of CAYPZY010000194.1, read as the reverse complement.
AATAAAATCCATTTGAATGGTGATATCATCTGGGTCATAAAATAAATGCGTAAAGCTTTTCTGTCCATCGCGCCCACCCCTGCCGATCTCCTGGTAGTACGACTCAATGGAGCCGGGAATCTCAGCGTGATCTACCCAGCGAATATTAGGTTTATCAACTCCCATTCCAAAGGCTGGAGTCGCTAAAATGATTCCATCACTTGATGATATAAAGCGATCTTGATTTCGTCTGCGATCGCGCGGCGACAGCTGGCCATGGTAAACATCTAGATCCATTTTTTTTCTATGCAGGTGTTCAGCAAATTCCGTTAATGTCGAAACTAGAGAAAAATAAAAGATTCCCGCTCCCTTAATCTTTTGCCGGAGTTCCAGGAACCTTTCTATCTTAGCGGGCGTTCCAATATGATTTTCCATAGAGATGTGTAGATTCGGCCTCTCAATTCCCGATGTAAAGATCTTAACCTCGGAACTCTTTAGGCCCATACTTGCGACAATGTCGCCTTGGACCTCGGGAGTCGCAGTCGCTGTTAACATCAGAGTTGGAGGATTTTTAAGTTCGCGTCTAATCTCGCCAAGCTTGGTGTAGTCTGGTCTAAAATCATGGCCCCATTCGGAAATACAATGGGCCTCATCAATTGCTAAAAGCGAAATCTCATTTTGCCCAAGGGCTGCCAAAAAATCTTTTTTGCGAAAGCGTTCAGGGGTAACAAAAAGTAACTTGTAACGACGGTTTGCTAATTTTTCATAGCGGCTTTCACGTTCTTTTTTACTCAACGATGAATTTATGAAAGTGGCTTGTAGGCCGAGTTTTTGCGCCTGATCGACCTGATCTTTCATCAGCGCAATCAGCGGGCTAATGACTAAAGTTAGCCCAGGCAGAATCTGGCTAGGGAGCTGATAACAAAGGCTTTTCCCCATTCCAGTTGGCATGATAAGCAAACTATTTTCACCGGCTAAATTGCGTAAGATAATAGCTTCCTGATCGCCTCGAAAAGAGTCGTACCCGAACACTGATTTTAGAACTTCTTTAAGCTTGTTTTTATCCATTAAAAATCTTTGATTTTCTTTGTTTTTTTGCTATCTTGTTGGCCTCCCAGTATATTTTGCGTGAGCATTTGTCAGCAAAGACTTTGTCAGCAAAGATCAATCATGGCCAATAATTGAGTAAGTCCATGATAGCAAAAGGGATTATTTGTTCAATGAAAAGAAAGGGAAGCTAAGCTATGGCAATGCAATGGAACCTTGAGAAAGTGCGCAATATCGGTATTTCGGCGCACATCGATTCTGGAAAGACAACTCTTACGGAGCGGATTCTTTTCTACACTGGTGTGATCCACCAAATGCACGAAGTTCGCGGTAAAGACGGCGTTGGCGCAAAAATGGACTCTATGGACCTTGAGAGGGAAAAAGGGATTACCATTCAGTCAGCAGCCACGCATGTTCAGTGGAAAGACACCTGGATTAATATTATTGATACTCCCGGGCACGTTGACTTTACTATCGAAGTGGAACGCGCTCTTCGCGTTCTTGACGGAGCCATCCTCGTTCTTTGCGGTGTTGCCGGTGTTCAGTCACAGTCTATTACTGTTGACCGCCAAATGCGCCGATACAATGTTCCTCGCTTAGCTTTCATCAATAAACTTGATCGCGCTGGAGCTAATCCTTTCCGCGTTTTAGGTATGATCAAAGATAAATTAAAATTAAATGCCGCTATGGTGCAAATCCCTATCGGTCTTGAAGATCAGCACATGGGTGTTATCGATCTAGTGAATCAAAAGGCCTATTACTTCGAAGGCGAAGGCGGCACCGAGATGGTCGAAAGAGAAATGCCTGCTGATATGCTCGACGATGTTAAGCAATATCGCCAAGAATTAATTGGAATCGTTGCTGACTACGACGAAGTTGTCGGTGAAAAATTCTTAAATGACCAAGAAATCACTGTTGAAGAATTAAAGCGCGCTATTCGTGCGGGTACTGTTTCTTTAAAATTTGTACCAGTATTTTGCGGTTCAGCTTACAAAAACAAAGGTATTCAAAAACTTTTGGATGGCGTAACTGATTATTTGCCAAATCCAACAGAAATTAAAAACGAAGCACTTGACCAAGATAAAGGTGAAGAAAAGATCACTCTATCTTCTGCTCCCGACAAACCACTTGTGGCTCTTGCCTTCAAACTTGAAGACGGTCGCTACGGTCAGCTCACCTACATGCGTATTTATCAAGGTACGATGAAAAAAGGTGACTTCATTTACAACGTCAGTGGTGGCGGTAAGAAAGTGAAGGTTCCCCGACTCGTGCGCATGCATTCTAACGAGATGGAGGATATCGAAGAAGCTTACGCTGGCGATATCGTCGCGCTTTTCGGTGTTGATTGCGCCTCTGGCGATACTTTCTGTGACGACTCTGTTCGTTTAACAATGACCTCTATGTTCGTTCCAGCTGCGGTTATCTCGCTTGCGGTTGCTCCCAAAGATAAAACAATGGGTGCTAACTTTTCTAAAGCTCTCAATAAATTCCGCAAAGAGGACCCAACCTTCCGCGTGCATCGCGATGAGGAGTCTGCTGAAACTATCATTTCAGGGATGGGCGAGCTTCACTTGGAAATTTACATTGAGCGTATGAAGCGTGAATTTAAAGTCGATGTTATCTCAGGAAAACCACAAGTGGCGTTCCGTGAAACCATCGCTAAACGTGCTGAATTCGACTATACTCACAAAAAGCAAACTGGTGGTGCCGGTCAATACGCGAAAGTTTGCGGTTACATTGAACCACTTCCACCCGGTAGCGAAAAAGATTTCGAATTTGTGAACGACATCGTGGGCGGTCGTATTCCTCGTGAATTTATTCCCGCTTGCGAAAAAGGATTTCAAGAGCAATTGGTTAAAGGTAACCTCATTGGTTTCCAAACAGTTGGTGTGCGCGTTGTTCTAAATGACGGAGCTTACCATGATGTGGATTCAAGTGAGATGGCTTTCCGAGTTTGTTCAATGGCTGCGATTCGTGAGGTTTTCCCACAAGCGCAACCAACAGCACTTGAGCCGATCATGAAACTTGAAACTTCTGCTCCAGAAGAATTCCAAGGTAACGTTCTTGGCCAAATCAACCAGCGCCGCGGAATGATTCTTGGAACAACCAACAACGAAGGTTATGTGATCATCGAAGCCGAAGTTCCTTTAACTGAGATGTTTGGTTACTCCACAGATCTTCGCAGTGCCACTCAAGGTAAGGGCGAGTTCACTATGGAGTTCTCAAGATACAATGCCGTTCCTCGAAACATTCAGGACGAGCTCGTTAAGAAGTATCAAGAGAAGAGAGCAGCCGAAAATAAATAATGGGACTTTTAGTCTTAGCGGTTGTTCTTACAGTCGGGATTTCGTTTGTATGTTCGCTTCTTGAAGCAGTAATCCTATCAATTACACCTGCCTACGTTGCCGTTCGAATTAAAGAAGGGCGACGTAGCGGGCAAATTCTTGATCGTTTAAAAAAACGAATCAATCGGCCTTTAATTGCGATTTTAAGTGTCAACACTATCACTCACACAGGTGGCTCTGCCACAATCAGTCTTTTGGTTTTACATTCATGGGGCGAAAAAGAAGTCGCCGTTGCTTCAGGAATTCTCACTTTCTTGATTCTCGTAGTCTCAGAAATTTTACCGAAGACTATTGGTGCCAGTTACTGGAAACAGATCGCTCCCCTTTCAGCCTATCTGATCAACGCCCTTGTGATCGTCACTTTTCCAATTGTTTTTTTAATGGAAAATCTCGTACGTTTTATTGGCGGCAAAAAGCAGAAAATCATTTCGCGTGCTGAAATCATTGAATCCGCAGAACTTGGTGCTACCGAAGGTTCGCTCAAACGCCACGAATCTGTGGTGATTAAAAATCTTTTGATGCTCAATAAGGTTTTAGTCTCTGACATCATGACTCCGCGAGGAGAAATGACCGTGTTTCCCGCAGATGCCACGGTCGACTCGCTTATGAGCGAACACATGCCTTTGCGCTTCACCCGGGTTCCCGTGTATTCGGGCTCCATCGACAACATCGTTGGTGTTGTTCATCGCTTTCGCATCATGGACGCGGCCGCGCGCGAACATCACGACTTGTATGTTCGTGATCTGATGTCTCCCATTGAAAAGGTCGACGAAAACATCTCAGTTGCACAAGTTTTGGATCTGTTCATTCTGCGTAACCGCCATTTATTTATTGTGATCAACGAGCAAGGCACTGTCGATGGTCTAGTGACAATGGAAGACGCCATCGAAACTTTACTTGGCGTTGATATTGTCGACGAGTTCGAATCTGTTGGCGATGTCAGACGTTACGCCGCCGAGATGTTAAAGAAGCGCCATTCTCAGCTTAAACAAGGTGCTGATTAGTGTCTTTCTGTTGGGTTTACATCACTTGCACCTCGCGCAAACAAGCCCGTGAAATTTCTTCGTTGGTAGTTGGAGCAAAGCTTGCCGCTTGCGCCAATATGTTTCCGATTGATTCCGTCTATCGTTGGAAAGGCAAAGTACAGTCCTCCAAAGAGGTAGCCGTGGTTTTTAAAACTCGCCGCTCTTTAGTCGCCCGCATCTCCACCGTTATTCGCCGCGAACACAGTTATGATTGTCCGTGCATTGTAGCTCTGCCGTTTGTAGGTGGCTCGAGCCAGTTCCTGAAATGGATTAAAGAGCAAACGGTTTAGGGTTTTGAATGCGTTTGACGCAAAGCTTATTCACCAGTGAAAGTAGTTGCGAGACCGACTTTTTACTTTCAACTACTGAAGTATGAGCGCATTAAGTGCGCCCGCACCTTGGGCGCCCAAAGTAGAACTATTCCGGTAATCCAAAATTCAAAACATTAACGACTTATAGATGGGGAGTTAACATCCGTCGCTTCGCTGCTTCTAGGTAAAACATTGGCTGCTCGATACATCAATAGAAATTGATTCAGTGTCTGTTCACTGATCTTATTGTACTCCAAAGAGGGCACAGCTTTCATTTCGCCGGTACCATCATCCTCAATAGAGGTCGACGAAAAAGGAATTTCACCTGTAACCATCAGTGTGAATGCAGCACCAGCAAAGTAAGCCTCCAGGTCTTTATCACCTTTTACTAGTTGTAAACAGATAGAAATACTTCCCGGGGTCTTAAGAAGGTCAACAACCGACTGTGGCATGTCACTTCGGAAAACGGCTAATTTAGCTCTCGTTAGCGGATCTAACTTCCTCATCAGGTAAGTGGCAGTAAATTTCGGCTGTGCACTCACCGGCTTTCCAGTCCCAAAAATACTTAACACGTCGGTATTACCACGTTTAGGATCAGCAATCGAAACACTACTTAAAAACATAACAATGATTGATAGGA
>CAYPZY010000193.1:0-6028 GCA_964415155.1 uncultured Bdellovibrionales bacterium | reverse complement strand
GGCAACACTGTTACTGCGCTCGCCACCGGCTTCGGCGTGAACGGCACCTTCACCGGGAAGCCGATTGCCTATGGCGGTTATCTCTCCGGTGTCTCGAATCCCGACGTGCTTTACTACGGCTCCAGCTCTTCGGTGCGTGTGCGGACCACGGCGGGTGGTCCCGTGACGACCACCGGTGCGGCCTTCCCCGGTGGCACGGTGCAGGATATCGTTCTCGATCGAAACGACTGGCGGCACGTCTTCGTCGCGGGTTCGGCGAGCGTCTATGTGAGCAGCAACTCCGGCAACAGCTGGACGAATATCACCGGCGATCTCACTGGTGTCGGCGCGCTGCACACGCTCGAGTTTTTTCCGTTCGGCACCACGGATTGCGTCGCGGTCGGCACCGACACCGGCGTGTATTGCTCGTTCGTCACGAACCTCGGCGCGTGGTTCAAGCTTGGGACCGGGCTCGCCAATGCGGTCGTGTATGACATGACTTACAACTCCACCGACAAGGTGCTGGTGGTCGGCACGATGGGCCGTGGTGCTTTCCTCCTCCCGATCAACGTGGCGCTCGTCGTCACCTCCACGAGCACGAACCTCACTTACATCGCCAACCAGGGACAGGTCGCGATCGATCCGGGGCTGACAGTCAGTTACAACGGAAGCAGCAACCTCACCGGCGCGACGGTCGCGATCACGGGGAACTTCAACAGCAGCACCTTTGCCGTAGGTAATACCGTCAAAACTTGCCATAGCGTCATTAGTGTCGCGCACTTGACCCTCAATAGGGTGAGTCGTCACCAGTTGATCTTCGTAATAAGCCCAACTTTTTTGTTTGGAGAAAAAACTTTTCCAAGCTGTCTTGAAGGTGGTCGCTTCAGCCGCAGCCAGAAATGACATATAAGTAGCGAAAGTTTCGTTCAACCAAAGATCATCCCACCAGCGCATTGTGACGATGTCGCCAAACCACATATGAGCCATCTCGTGAAGTATGACGATGGCAGAATCTTCAAGTTGCTTTTCAGTGGGTTCACCTCGGGGAAAGAATTTTTCCCCAAACGCGACGGCGCCGACGTTTTCCATAGCGCCACCGTTGAACTCCGGAACCACGATTTGGTCGTATTTTTTGAAGGGATAGGGAAGGCGAAAATATTTATTGTAAAATCCCAACCCCTGTTGAGTGATTTTAAACCAAAAGCTGGAATTAATGTAAGAGGCAAACGAACGGCGAGCGAAAAGACGAAGCGGAATATTTTCAAAGGTAGAATTCCATTGCACGTAGGGCCCTGCGAAGAGCGAAAATAAATAGGTACTGAGGGGAGCTGTTTGGGCGAATTTCCAAATTTTTCGCTCGCTAGTGGGGGCCATCGTAAAAAGCTCGCGAGTCGTAGAAATTACCTGCCAAGTTTTGGGCGCTTCGACAGACAAGGTCATGCGGGCCTTAAGATCGGGTTGATCAAAACAAGGGAAAAATAAGTTGGCCGCGAAAGGCTCAAACTGAGTATAGAGATAGACTTGGTGGTCGGCAGGGTCTTCATAGCGATGCAGGCCAGTTCCCGAGCGACTATAGGGATGCGAATAGGTCACTTCGACGTCGTTTTTCCCCTGTACCAAGTAACTCGAAGGAAGCAAAATTTGGCTACCATTGTAGGTGATGTCGGATACGTCCTTTTGATTTATTTTTAACCTCTCGACCTTGCCCTTTTGAAATTCGAGAAAAAGTTGTGAAATCGCTCCACTCATTTCGAAAGAAATCTTGGAACGTCCCCAAAAGTTGGCAGCCCGATCGTCGAGATTTACTAGTAATTCATATTCCACATTTTTCAGGATTTTACTTCGTTGTTGTGCGTACTCTTTAGTGAGGGCGAAATTTTGTGGTCCTACATTTGTTGACTTATCAACACTTTGACAGGAGAGGAGCATCAACAAAGAAATGATCATGGCTGTAAATTTCATTGGTCTAATCCTTTAAACTTTTTTTCAGCTTAAAGAATGTGAAAATCTTTGTCGAGACAAAAAGGCTCTTTACACACTAAAATGTCCCGGCAAATTTCGTTATTATTGTTCTCTTAAAATTAAGGGTCAGGAGGTAAAAATCTACCTTGGCAACGTTCCTGCAGAATTATTTTTCATTAACTACAGAGGGGGAAAATAATATGGATGTTATGGTAGGTACATTTTTATCATTGTTTCCAGCGGCTCTTTGGGCGATTTCTTTTGTTTCATTTTTGATTATTGCGGCGGCCCCAGTGGTCTTATTGTTCTCACTTGCGGCCCTGTTAATTTATGCCCTAGCGTATCCACTTCGTTCGACAAAATTTCCTTATAAAACCCAATTCCCGGGCCAAGCAGTGACCAACATGGGAAATACAGATACACCAGTTCGCGATCTTCGTAAGATTGAAGAGAATTTAGAAGAGATGCGTGAAGTTTCTTAAATTCGGATTGGTGGAGGCGACAGGCTTCGAACCTGCGACCTTCTGAATGCAAATCAGATGCTCTCCCAACTGAGCTACGCCCCCAAAGCGAGGGAGTAAGATCGCTCAGGGAAGATTTTGCGTCAAGATTTTTTTATATTGTTTGCGGTTTTAGCAGTCACCAATGCTGCGTTTTATGGAAATATGCTTTAGCCATAGTTTTTCTTGGGCTAGATCAATGCCAATCGCCTCGCCACCTTCAACAATTGCTAGGAAGGCCTGACGCAATTCCAGAATAGTAGGAAAGTTTTCGACTCTGCCATCTAAACAATCTTCCATCGCTTCAAACAGACCAATAAGATCCGGTGTTGCCACGACTTTGGGCAGATTTTCAGTATTAATACCCTCAATGAGTACGGGTTTAAAACCAATGAGTTGGTCCGTTAATAAAATCTTCCTGCCGTCGAGAAAGTTAACTTGAATGAAAGGATCGTCTTTATGATCAAGTCGTGGGATAACCGAGATAATGTTTTCTTCGTTGAGAAGAATTCTTTTACCATCTAGTTTTTGGCTGATCTCGATATTGCCAGTCTCTAATACCTGACAATCAAGTCCGCTAGTGCCGCGGATAAATTCAACCACTTTTTCCATCGCCGTTTCTAAATTTGAATCACTTCTTCGCTCTTGCAAACGTGGCTCCTCTGCCAGGAATTCATTGAATAATTTTCGTCATACCCATTAAATCACTTAACCCCTTTTGACTTTAAACTACACAAATTCCTAGTTGCGTGATAATTCATGTCTCATTGTTGAACGAGATTTTAGAGAAAAGGATACAATAAGTGGTTATCACGCGCTGGCAGGCACCGAGTGTTCCCTCTTTGGAACAAATGCAGATGTTGTTTAAAGTTGAAGGCCTTGACCCGAAGCTCGAAACTTATCAAGCAAATTCAGAAATCAAGGAACATAGACATCCACTTGATGAGATCAGAATGGTCGTTTCTGGAACACTTTTGGTGAATGTTTCTGGAACTAAATTACTTTTGCGAGCCGGCGATCGCATTGAAATCCCCTCGAATACAAAACACGCTACCAAAGCTGAGGGTGATGAGGATTGCGTCTCAATTTACGCCAATCGCATTTCTTAAGAATTTTTTAGCCATTTTAGAAATTCACTGATGTTTTTCTCAAAACCGATATTGGCGGGTTCATAGAATTTTTTTTCTTTGACGCCTTCGGGAAAAAACTCTTGCTCGACCCAACCCTTTTTACCTTCATGTGAATACTTATACCCCTTCCCGTAACCAAGATCTTTTAAGAGGCGATTATTGCCGCTTCGTAAGGCCATTGGAATCGGCAAGTGACCAGTGTGTTCAACTTCTTCTTCTGCTTTGCGCAGTCCCATGTAGGAGCGATTAGATTTTGGCGCCGACGCAAGATAAGTGACAACTTGAGCAAGATTAATGGCCCCCTCAGGCAGGCCGACAGCTTCGACTGCCTGTAAACCAGCAATAGCTATTTGCAAAGCACGGGGATCAGCATTTCCCACATCCTCGGAGGCTAAGATGATCAGGCGACGGGCGATGAAACGTGGGTCTTCACCCCCTTTAAGCATACGCGCTAAATAGTAAAGACCTGCATCAGGATCGCTACCACGAATACTTTTAATAAATGCGGAAATGGTGTCGTAGTGAAGATCACTTTTTTTATCGTAGTAGATGGGACGTTGTTGCCGGAGCAAATCTTCGAGATTTTCGCCAGTGAGTGGCCATTTTGTCGTTTCATCACCGAGAGGCGAATTTTGATAGAGCTGGATGACAAATTCGGCGAGATTAATCAACGCCCGCGCATCACCGTGCGAAAGATCGGCCATGGCAACCACAGCATCGTCTGTTAACGCAAGATTTTTATCTATATTATAGTGTACGAAACTTCGTTCTATTAGTTTTTTAAGATCCTCCAGAGTATGGGAACTTAAAACGACTAGCTGGCAACGACTTAAAAGAGCGCCGTTGAGCTCATAACTTGGATTTTCAGTCGTCGCACCAACGAGTGTAAAGTCGCCCTTTTCAATAAAAGGTAAAAGAAAATCCTGTTGGGATTTGTTAAGGCGATGGATTTCGTCAATGAACAAAACTGTCGCGCGCTGCTGATGACTTTTGCGGGTGCGGGCCTCTTGTCCTAAATCGCGAATTACTTTCGCGCCAAGGTCAATGGCGTTTTGGGAAATGAAAGTAGCCTCTACTTTTTGCGCAAGCAAATTGGCAAGTGTGGTTTTACCACTTCCCGGAGGACCCCAGAGAATAAGACTCGGCAAAACCCCTTTTTCTAATAAACGGCGGAGAGGCGAATGTGGTCCAAAAACCTTTTCTTGTCCCAGAAAATCATCGATTTTTTTAGGGCGCAGCTGTTCAGCAAGTGGAGCGTGACTTTGCAAATAGTCCTGACTGGCATGACTAAAAAGATCCATGGCGCGACTATCTCCGAGGCTAAAGGAAACTTCAAGGAATATGTTGAAAGGTAATGTTGGTGGTGGCCGTCACTGGCGTGTCAGTGCCATCGACGGTTGTGCTACCGACCAAACGAAGAGTGCCCGTAACAGTAAAGTTGCGAGAGGTATCTTTAATTTGTACCGCGCCACACTCTATCATGCAGACAGCCGACTTTGTACCTAGGCCGGCAGCTATGTTCCCGGGATCGTTATTAACTGTCGTATAGCCAAGAAAATACTTTAAGGATGCGGCAGACACACCACTAATGGTGCACGTGTATTTGCCGGTGAAACTAGTTTCAGGAATATCAATCTTTAAAAAGAGCGGAGTCAGTTCTCGAGTAGCGTCGTTTGGTACCCAAGTTGTCCTAACATTTTTAATTTTGAAATGGTACTCCGACATGGTTTGACCGGGGTAGCACGGGTCTAAGGTAGATTTCGTAGGTTCCGTTCCGGGAAAAAGAAATGCTAAGCCCGCTGATTGAACAGTTAACTCGGAACTCCCGTCTTCGTCACCACACGAGAAGAGTGTAGCTACAGATGCCACCAATATGAATTTTAAAATACGGCTCTTCATATCTTTATTTTACCATCACCGCTGACAAATAAAACCTACTTTTCGCTGTCAAATCAATTCACAGAGCTCGTAATTGGCCCAGCAAGAATTCGTGGTGTTAAAAAGATTAACAATTCGGTTCTACGACTTTTTGTCGATTGCGATTTAAACAAATAACCAAGAATAGGAATGTCTTTTAAGAGTGGAACCCCGGTCACAACGGCAGTATTATCATTTTGATAAATTCCACCGATAACCGCTGTCTGACCACTTTTAACAAGTACTTTGGTTTTAGCACGCCGACTATTTACGAAGATGGCGTTGGTTTCCTTAGTGATTGCATCACCTGGGACATCGCGAGTGATATCTAAGTCGAGGACAACACTTTCATCCGCCGTAATCTGGGGCGTAACGAGAAGTTCTAATTTTAATTCTTTGTAGGTCACTTGCTGTTGAGCAGTGCCATTTAGCGTGGTCGGTGGCGCGGCTGTAATGATTGGGACCTGTTGCGTTTGAGTGATTTGCGACTGTTCGTTATGAAGCGTGGTGATGCGAGGTGAACTTAGCACTTTCACTTTG
>CAYPZY010000192.1:0-6078 GCA_964415155.1 uncultured Bdellovibrionales bacterium | reverse complement strand
GGCGTTAGTAAACGAAATTCTTGCTAACGAACTTGAAGTTCTACAAATGCAAGCTCGTATTCGCAATACTGCGAAAGATGAAATGCACAAAAGCCAACGCGAATATTTTTTACGCGAGCAAATGCGAGCTATAAAGAATGAACTTGGCGAAGCTGATTCTCGTCAAGAAGACATCGAAGAATTACGCGAAAAAGTAATGAACGCAAAAATGCCCCAAGCGGTTGAAGCTGAGGCCATGAAGCAAGTAAATCGCCTTGAGCGCATGCATCCCGATGCAAGTGAAGCTTCGATGGTTCGCACTTATCTTGACTGGCTAATCGATCTTCCTTGGAACAAAACCAGCGAAGACAAATTGGATCTTTCTGAAGCTCAAACAATTTTGAATGAAGATCACTATGATCTTAGCAAAGTAAAAGACAGAATCTTAGAATTCTTAGCTGTTCGCAAATTGAAGAAAAATAATTTACGTGGCCCAATCTTGTGTTTCTGCGGCCCTCCAGGAGTAGGAAAAACTTCTCTTGGCAAAAGCATCGCTCGTGCGATGGGACGACAGTATCTACGTATAGCACTTGGTGGCGTAAAAGATGAAGCTGAAGTTCGCGGTCATCGTAGAACTTATGTAGGAGCAATGCCCGGCAAAATTATTCAAGCTCTAAAAACTTCTGAAACCAACAATCCAGTTGTGGTTCTCGATGAGATCGACAAATTAGGAAGTGATTATCGTGGTGACCCAAGTGCCGCTATGCTTGAGGTCTTAGATCCAGAACAAAACTTTGCTTTCCGTGATAACTACTTAAACGTTGATTTCGATTTGAGCAAAGTGTTGTTTATCGCTACAGCTAACGTTTTGGAAAACATTCCTGTCGCTCTCCGTGATCGTATGGAAGTTATCCAAATCCCCGGCTACACTGAAAACGATAAAGTGTTGATCGCTAAGAAACATTTGATCAACAAGCAAATTGACTCCAACGGTTTACAACCAAAGCAGATCACTTTTGCCGATCAAGCGCTACAAGCTCTTATCTCCGGTTACACTCGCGAAGCCGGTGTTCGTAACCTTGAAAGAGAAATTGGTTCAATCTGTCGCAAAATTGCTAAAAAAGTTGTGTCAGGTGATACCACTACCACTTATGCAATCACAAAAGAAATGGTTCATGATCTTCTTGGACCCCAAAAATATTTACGTGACGAGAAATTAAAAGAGGATCAAGTGGGTATTACCACTGGTCTGGCTTGGACACCTGTAGGCGGTGAAGTCCTTTTTGTTGAGTCACTCAAAATGAAAGGTAAAGGCGATCTCGTTCTTACCGGTCAAATGGGTGATGTCATGAAAGAGTCAGCTCGCGCTGCAATGTCTTATGCTCGCGCCAACGCGGAAGCTCTAAATATTCCTTCCGATTGGTTTGAAAAATACGATGCGCATGTGCACATCCCAGCTGGTGCAATTCCTAAAGATGGTCCATCCGCTGGTATTACTATCGCGACTTCTCTGATCAGTCTTATGACTGATACTCCAGTGAGAAAAGACTTCGCCATGACTGGTGAGGTCACTCTTGCAGGGCGTGTTCTACCGATCGGTGGAGTTCGAGAGAAAGCCTTGGCAGCTCTTAATCACGGTATTACTAACGTGATAGTTCCGATTGCCAACAAACGCGATCTTTCAGATATCCCTGAGGATTTCAAAGCTAAAATTAATTTTGTTCTGGTAGAAAATCTTGATGAAGTTCTGGCGATTGTGATGGACAAGAAATCGATCAAATCGAAAAAAGGACCGAAATCTGGCAAGAAGGGTAAAGAACCCGCAGCCGCTTCTGCCGCCTAAGTTTTTACCTCATTTTCAAAGTTTGCTTACAGCGCCGATTAACCTCCGGCGCTGTTTTTTTATTTGCGGGAACTGGGTGCCCAATGGCGCGCTTTCTCCTGGGCGGCGCGGGTGCTTGCAAAAGTCCTAATGACCAGACCTTCGACCATTCTGAGATGGTCGAGGGTGCGATCGGAAACCTTCAGAAGTATAATGGAATGAGTGCTATTACCTATTCTTCTCACTCAAATTTATTTTCTCGTAGCGAGCGCACAAGAAGTGCGGATGCTCAATTCACCCGATGGTAGAGATTTGATTTGCGAGCAGAATTATATGCAAATTGAAGACTATGTTGTTAAGCCCTTCCGTTGGTATTTTCCAAAACCGATGTGTGATATTTTTAAAAAAGCCGCGCAAAAGTGGTCACAACTAAACGATTTTGAAGCCCGCGAAATTTGCCTCCGACCGTGGAATGGACCTGTCATTTTTGACATCGCAAGCCAGGCGCTCAAAATGGAAAAGGCCTATTTTAAAAGTGCAATTGGTGATGCCGAAGGAAATGCCTACCGGCATTGTTTTATGGTGGCTGTTATGGCGCAGACAATGGCACGCAAAGAGATCGCAAGCTTTTTAAATGGGCGCGAGATGGGCAAAAAAATTGCTCCAGAGTATGGCGAAGATGTGGATTCACGTAGCGCTTCTCGCGAGATGGATGTTCACAATAATAATGTCGGGTACGACGTCGGATTGTTGCTGAAAGAAGGAAAGTTGTATTCGCTGGAAGAGGTCGACAGGCGCTGTATCGATAAGCTCAACGCCGGGGAATTAAAAGTCATCAAGCCACATTTTAAATTACCTATCAAATTTGATAAGCGCCACGTTTTGAATCTTTAATTTCAAAATTCCGTTTGTATTGCTAAAATTCCTCTGTCTATAATTTTAAATGCCAAAAACACTTTTTCTGTGGGCGACTACCCTATCATTAATGAGCGCTACCGCCTTCTCTGCCACACCGGAAACAACAACAAAAGCTCCACTAACAGAGCGCGAACTCTACAGCGATCGTATGAGCCACACCGAAAATCCCTATACGGTTGACACGGGGAAGCTACAGATTGATTGGGATTTTCTGCAAAAAACTGAAAACGAAGAGAGTACCTTTACCTCCGTTATGCCGATTGTTATCAAATATGGAGTAACCAGCTCATCAGAACTTCAGATTGAAATTGAACCGTTCGTTAAAACGGAAACTCGAACAAGTGATGAAGAGGAGCCGGCATCTGCAGCAACAACTGAACACTCGGGCTTTGGAGACATAACTTTACGACTCAAAAGAAATTTTTGGGGTAACGATGTTGGACATACGGCCCTGAGTTTAAACCCCTTCCTAAAAATTCCAACCGCAGCTAGTGGCGTTGGTAATAATCATTTTGAGGGCGGTATTTTAGCACCCTACATTATCGAACTTCCTTACGGGGTTGATCTTGGGACCGCGTTGGGTTTTTCGTACATGATGGATCACACGGAAACCTTTCACCGCCCTGAAGGGAAAATTGCCATCTCCCTGACAAAAGACTTTTCTGATAACTTTGGCGGCGTCGCTGAAATTGCCACTTCGCAATCGCTTGAAGATCGCCCACAATACGTAACAAGTTTTACTCTTGGTTTTTCCTATTATGCAAACGAGCAGTTTCAGCTAAATATTGGTGGCGAATTTGGCCTAACAGATGATGCCGATGATTTAAGTATTGTTACTGGCGGCGCTTACCGCTTTTAAAATTCGCGAACTAAATTAGCACTGAGACGCTGATTCTCAGATTCCAGAACTCTCACCAATGTTCTTAGATCACTAATCTCTTCCCGCAAAAGTTGAATCTGTTCTTCTTTTTCCTGTAGAACCTGTCGGTAAGCTTTTTTTAATTCATTAAAGTAGTCATGATTGAAAGCCACTTCTTCGGAGCTTGGTTGAGTAGTCAAATTTGGCGATTGCTCATAAGACGCGCTCGGCGACACAACTGGCTCCACCTGCTTAGTCATTGCCACCAAAGGTTCAAAGCGGACTTCTTGAATATCCAACGGGTGGTCAGTCAGATAGTATTTACCGGCACGAAACTGATACTTAATCTGATTATTCTTAATCCGTCGGCGAAGTGTTGATAGGCTAACTTGATATTTCGTTGAATAGTCCATCAAGGGTATCCAATTTTCAGTTTGCATATCTTGCATAGCCACCTACCTATTCTGATAATAATCAAAACTTTCCGATTTATGATAGCAATTCGTTCGACGCAAGACGATGAATGACTATCCAAAAATATGCAAACTAGTCTTTCGTTCTATCCAATAAACACATAAAATGCCTACTATGCGCATAAGTGAAAAAAAGCGTCTCGCCATTGTTCTAAGCGGTGGTGGGATTAAAGCAGCAGCTTTTCATGTTGGTGTTTGTTTAGCTCTTAAAGAAAAGGGGTTTATTTTTGCTGGGGGCTCGCCTGAAGAGGTCGCTCAGAAATTCACCAAAGATGAAATGACCTTTAAAATCTATGTTGGCTCCAGTGCAGGTTCGGTCATAAGCACTTTTCTAGCTGCAGGTTACAGCATTGCCGATGTCATTGAAGCTTTTCAGCTAGGCGCTGGCCTAAGCGAAAAGGGCTTGCCCGTTACAACCCGGGGAGTTTTAAAACCTCTTAGTTATTTCCATATCTTTGCGCTTAATGGCGGAAACATAATGGGGTTCCTCCCCAAGTTCTTCTTGAAGCGGCCAATGCTAACAGGTGGCCTTGAGGCGATCATTAAAAATGGCTTCAAAATTAATGGCCTATTTTCTACGAGTGGACTGGAACGATACTTTCGCAAATATGTTCTTACTGAAAATCGCTTTGAGTCTTTGGGTGTTGGCCTCTACATCGTTGCGACGCAACTTAACCATAGCCGCAAAGCTGTTTTTGGAAACTTTAAAGAAACGACCAAAGATAAAACAATTAAGTTTGCTAACTTTTCAACCATTAGTGAATCGATTGCAGCTTCGGCAGCGCTCCCCCCAGTCTTTGCGCCTTTCGGTATTAAGGATCAAACTGGCAAGGAACTTTTTTATTTCGACGGAGAGATTCGCGATACCCTGTCTACTCATGTGGCCGCCGATCACGGTGCCGATCTAGTTATCGCAAGCTATTCGATTCAACCCTACCACTACACGCCTGAGATCGGTAGCCTTCACTCCTACGGAATGCCCGTCATCATCAATCAGGCGCTTTATCAGTTGGTGGAACAAAAAATTCAGTCTTCGATTAAACACAAACAAAATATTTCGGCGATCTTAAGTTCGATTGAAGGTTATTGTACTGAGGTTGGAATTGCGCCTGAACATCGGGACAAGCTTTTACAAATCATCATTGATCGGGTGAATTTCAAACCTAACGTCGATTACATTTATATTCATCCCAAAGAAAATGATCACCACATGTTTATGGCCGATCACTTCAGCTTAAGCCCGGGCATTCTCACTAATATTGTACGCGCGGGCTTTAAAGCGGCGATTTCGACATTGCGGAAGTATAATTTTTAGCGGTGAAGAAAGCCTTTGCGAGTGTTGGTTTTAATATCTCCGGCTTTCGTAAGGTGCTAAGAGCCTAGTCTCATAGTACACACTAAACAAATTGGGGCGAACCACCCATGAGGTCCCATTGCGGTAAATTCTTTGTACAAAGGCCCAAGCTTCGTCAGCTATCTCTCCATTAATATTTTTTAGATATACGCGAGCGCCCTGTTTGATAACACCATCTTGGACGACCTCTCCCCACACTTCCTTCGTCGCAAATGTTTTTATTAGGGGATTTCGCAAGCTATTTTCGCCAATCATAAGTATTTTCATAGATACATATCCATTAAGACAGTTAATAACCTGGCCTTGAAGGAACTCTTCGTTCTGATAGGTAATTGCAAATTGCTCTCTTTTGAGAGTGGCACAGTTTTCGGGTGAAGGTCCGCTAATATGCCCACGAAAAGTACCTATATTAGGTCTCTTCATTTGTGACACTTGCGCGAAAGCACTAACTGAAAATGACGAGATTGCCATAATTACCAAAAACAAATTTTTCATAGAATTCTCCATTTGAAAGCCTACTCCTTTGCAAGAAGGGAGCCTTCACTTAAAGCTTTATAAGTGATCTAAAAAAATGAAGGTATCTAATACATTGACGGCGGTGCCGAAGTTGCGCCGTTTACCTGTTTCTATCTCAAATTTGTGTAAGTAATTGATCAGTCGTTTTGATGTACCG
>CAYPZY010000191.1:0-6081 GCA_964415155.1 uncultured Bdellovibrionales bacterium | reverse complement strand
AGATCTGGTGGATGAAGGCGAAGCTATCCAAGCCTTAAGAGAATATTCAAAATTTGCGGAAAATTGGTTGAAAGGGGATGATCGTATCGACGTTCGCTACTATTTGGCGAAAGCTTTGGAAAAATCGGGCGTTGTTGATCAAGCGGCCAGCGTTTATCGCGATATCCTTAACAAGATTTATGCGATTAAAGGAACGTCCTTAGAAAAGGAACGAAATGTTTTCGAGACCGTTCCTACTACCGATACGCTTAATCTACGCCTAGCTGCCGTGGCTCGTAAAAAAAGAGATTTTGGTTTAGCTGGTGATTACCTGGGTAAAATTTCTGAACCACAAAAAATGACCACCAATGAGCAAATTGAGCGCGTTGAGATTATTGCGGAAGTTGCGGAAAAGCGCGGCGATGTGAATCTCGCGAAAGAGAGTTATAAAAAATTAATTGAAACCTGGAAGGGGCAACCTGCTGAGGTTGCTAGTAGTCATTTGCATTTGGGAAAATTGGAAATGAAGACCAAAAACTATGCCGAGGCTCATTCTCATTTTCAAAAATTGATAAACTTGGCAAAAGACTCCAATGAAGTTAGTAACGATGTTTTTGCTGAATCCTTGAAATTGCAGGGAGATGCGTTGGTGGCGTTGAAACGTCCTAATGATGCCATACCTGTCTATTCGGAACTCCTGGAGAAATTTGAGCCACAGAGGTCACTTGAATCGGTTCGTTTTACGGTTGGCAAGTTGATGTTTGACAGAGGAGATATCAAAGGTGCTGAACAGACCTGGAAGCCGCTCCAAGAAAAGCAGAACAATCTGTGGGGAAAAATTGCCAGCGAAAAGCTAAGAGAGATGCAATTTTCACAGGACTACAACAAGTACATTAAACGAATCCCCGCTATGGAAGGTAAGGGTAACTAATGACTGAACGAAGAATGCTAACAGCTGATACGCAGTTACAGTCAATAATAAAGATGTCCGAAAACATCGCCGCGAGTCGCGCAACTGTACTAATTGTGGGAGAGAGTGGTAGCGGCAAAGAATTGCTCGCAAGATACATTCACCTTAACAGTTTACGTAGCAAAAGAAATTTTATTGCCGTTAACTGTGCTGCTGTACCAGAAGGACTTCTCGAGAGCGAATTGTTTGGTTACGAAAAAGGCGCGTTTACTAGCGCCAATCAACGAAAGATAGGAAAATTTGAGCTCGCTCATGAGGGCAGTTTTTTACTCGACGAGATCAGTGAGATGCCATTGTCACTACAGGCAAAAATTCTACGCGTTATCCAGGAAAACGAAATCGAGCGCCTTGGCGGTCAAGGTCCCATCAAAGTAGATGTTCGGCTGATCGCAACTACTAATAAAGATTTAAGTGAGATGGTAAAGCAAGGTACCTTTAGACACGACTTATTTTATCGGCTGAATGTCGTTCCATTACATGTTCCACCATTGCGAGCAAGACCGGCCGATATCGAGCTTTTGGCACGTCACTTTGTGGAAAAGTCCTGTCTGGCTAATGATCGGCCTGCAAAAGAGCTTTCTAAAGAGGCGATTGATAAGCTTAATACCTATTCTTGGCCAGGAAATATTCGTGAGTTACAAAACGTTATTGAGCGTTCGGTATTGCTAACGGAAGGCACGTTCTTAGAAGCAAAAAACATCTTGATAAATCAACAGGTCACACTTGTGTCTGAAGAGCCACTTAAAGCCGGAATGTCCTTAAGAGAAGCAGAGTATTTACTTATTCACAAAACACTGGAGTTCACAAAAAGAAATAAATCGCATGCAGCACGCCTACTAGGTATCAGCGTGCGGACTTTACGTAATAAATTAAATGAATACCTTAATGCGGAGGTTTCATGAGTAATCTTTTTGACAAAACAATGTCTGCCTTAAACAAGTCGATCGATATGCGGCTGCTAAGGCAGAATGTCATCAACAGCAATATCGCCAATGCAGAAACGCCCGGATACAAAGCAAAAGTTTTGGATTTTGAAGACGCTTTGGCAAGCGCGATTGCAACCGATCAAAACTTTGCGGCACAGGCTCCTGAGGCAGGAGTTAATCAGATTAAGCAGGTGCGACCGGATGTCTATGATAATCCTGATATTAATATCGCGAATGATAACAATACAGTCGACATGGAACGTGAAATGGCAGCTCTTGCTGAAAATACGGTTTTATATAAAGCGGCTGTCCAATTGATTAATAAAAAACTGGCACAGATGAAATACGCTGTGACAGAGGGAGGTAGATAATGGATTTCGCTACCGGCATGAGAGTTACCAGCAGTGGAATGACTGCTAATCGCATGCGAATGAACGCGATTTCTTCTAATATCGCGAATGCGAACACCACAAGATCTCCCGAGGGTGGACCTTATCGACGTAAAGATGTGGTGTTCGAAGCGATGCCTGATGCGCGTAGCTTCGGCGAAATCTTGACTCGCCCTGAAGATCTCAACACGCAACGTGTGCAGGTTTCAGATGTTCTCGTTGATACGAAAGCGCCACTGTTAAAATATGAGCCTAATCATCCTGACGCTAACGAGGACGGATATGTTGCGTATCCCAATATCAATTTAATGGAAGAAATGACGAACATGATTCAAGCAACAAGAGCTTATGAGGCCAACGTTTCTGCAATGAGTGCAGTTAAAGATATGGCGTTAACGTCGCTTGAGATTGGCAGATAGGAGAATTAGATGGACGGTTTAAGTATATCTAATATTCAAAATACAATTGGTGGAGTGACTGAGACCGCCACTAAGTCACGCGAAATTAAAACGCCGCAGCTGCCTAATCTTGACAAGGGTGAGAAAACTTTTTTGGAAACCCTGAAAGATGCTGTCGGTAACGTGAACGAATTGCAAAAAAAGGCTGACGTGCAAATGCAAAAGCTATCGACAGGAAAAGCTGAGAATATTCCCGATGTTTTAATTGCGACGGAGCAAGCGGATATCGCTCTTAAATTGATGGTGCAAGTAAGAAACAAAATTATCGACGCTTATAACGATATTATGAAAATGCAAGTTTGATGGGGGTTGACACTTGAATAAGTTTTTTAACAGCCTTTTTGCGCAGTTTAAGGAATTCTACCGAAGCCTTACGCCAATAAAAAGAGCTTCATTGATTGGTTCTTTCGCTTTGGTAGTTATCGCGGGAGTAATTATTGCTGGAATGATTTCGGGCAGTGATTTCAAGCCGCTTTTCCGAAACGTATCGCAAGATCAGCTACCAATGATCGTGGCTTCTCTCCAACAAAAAAATGTGCCCTTTAGACTTATAGAAAATGGCCAAACGATTGCCGTGCCCGCAACCCTCCTGCACGCAACTCAGATGGCGCTGATGTCAGAGATGGGGTCTAAAAATTTAGGATCAATTGGTCTTGAGCTTTTTGACAAACAAGATTTTGGAACTACTTCTTACGTACAACGTATCAACTATCAAAGAGCGCTACAAGGCGAACTGGTAAGAGCGATTAACACTCTTTCATCCGTTAAAAAGTCGAAAGTTATTTTAGCGCTCCCAGAAAAGAAAGCATTTTTGGAAGAGAGCGGTAAAGCTTCGGCGTCTGTAGTTGTGGAACTTAATCCTGGAAAGACTTTAACTGAAGATCAAGTTCGTGGTATCGCAAACATTGTTTCGAGTGCCGTTGAAGGATTAACCGCCGAGCAAGTTACAGTGGTCGATTCTTTCGGCAAGATGCTAACTCGTCATAAGGGTGACCCTGCCGGTGTTTCGTCAGAACTGATAGATACCCAACAGCGCTTGGAAAGCATTGTCGAATCTAAAGTCGAAGAGATTTTAGGAAAAGTCGTAGGCGGCGGAAAAGTCATCGCCAAAGCTAACGTTCATCTGAATCCGAGTAAGACCTCAATTGTTGAAGAAAATTACGATCAAGACAAAGCGGCATTGAAACAAGTCACAACAGAAGAAGAATCTTTAAATGGCGCACGCACCAACCCCGTTGGCGTTCCTGGGGCGCGAGCCAATCTTCCAGGTGCGCAAGAGCCCAACCAAGTGGGATTTAATCAAAATCAGAAAAAGGAAATAAAGAATCAGATCTATGAAGTTCCAAAGGTCATCAAACAGATCGCTCAAAACGCTGGTAACATTGAAAAGGTCAGTATCGCAGTTTTGGTCGACGGCGTTTTTGCAAAAGAGGGTGAAGGGGCCGAGGCAAAGGACGTTTGGAAACCGCGTTCCCCCGAAGAGCTAGCAAAGTATGAAGAACTAGTGAAAAACGCTATTGGGTTCGTAGGAAATCGCGGTGACTCGGTTAAAGTAGAAAGCTTTAAGTTCAATCACGAGGATTTCGAAGAAGCTGAACGGCAAATCACCTCATTGGAACGCCGTAAGCTTCTTGAATTTGTGCTTCGCTGGTTAATGCTCGGCTCAATCATTCTCGTTCTCTACTTTGTCGTCTTTAAGCCATTCATGCGTTGGATCACTGACAGCTTTCAAGAGTCTGTCGATGATATCTTGCCTAAGACCATTGAAGAACTCGAAGATCTGCAGACAGTCGACCACACTTTACCCGGTATGTCGGTGGCGTTACCAGTTTTGGAAGAGTCAATTGATCCAGACAAGGCAGAGAGTGAACTGCTTAAAGAAAAAATCATGGGACTTATTGAGAAAGATCCGGAGAAATCGGCCAATGCATTTAGCTTGTGGCTTAGTAGGAGGGATGTGTAATGCCTAAATTAGTACGTTTAGAAGACGTTAGTTTTGAGGCGTTAAGAGGTTTTGAAAAGGCAAGTATCCTTATGAATTATCTGGGAGACAATGCTGCAAAAAATCTTCTGAAATTTCTTGAGGATCCAGATATACGCAAGCTTGTAAACACAATGGGAAGATTTCGTATCGTTCCAGTAAAAGTCGCTAAAAAAGTTCTCGAAGAGTTCTATGAGATGGTTTCGGAGAGTGACGAATATATATTTTCCGACAAGGCGACGTCTAAAGATGTCATCGTGCAGGCGGTTGGTGAGGAAAGAGCGCGCGGCATTTTAGGTCACTTAAATTCGGCGTCACCAGCGCAAAAGCAATTAGAGAGTCTGGAGATGGTAGATGCCAAGTCCCTTTCCAACTTTTTAATTAACGAGCACCCGCAAACGGTAGCGGTAATTTTGTCGCACCTTGAAGCTGAAAAACGCGGCGAGGTGCTAAAGCGCCTTCCTGAAGCATTGCAAGCGGAAGTTGTTCTCCGTATGGCAAATTTGGAGCACGTCGCTCCCGAAATTATTTCTGAGGTAGATAAAGTTTTAAAAGCAGAACTTCAGAACGTCGGTTCAGTGGAGGCCGCGAGCCTTGGTGGTATTCAGCCAGTTGCTGAGATGCTTAACGTGATGGACAAGAATACGGAGCAGTCGATCATGGCACGTATCGAAGAAAAAGATCCGATACTTGCAGAAGAGATTCGTAAACTCATGTTCGTATTTGAAGACATTGTCAAAATCGATGACAAAGGTATTCAAACTCTTCTTAAAGAGGTATCGAACGATAAACTTCTTCTTTCGCTTAAAACTGCGAACGAAGAGATTAAAAATAAAATATTTAATAATATCTCACAACGTGCGGCGAATATGCTTAAAGACGATCTTGGTAACATGGGCCCAGTGCGTGTATCTGATGTTGAATCGGCTCAACAAGAAATCGTCAACATTGCTCGTCGTCTAGAAACTGAAGGTAAGATCATGATTGCAAGAGGTGGATCAGAAGATGCGCTCGTCTAGTCGTCACATTATTAAGAATGAGGAAACTGAAAACATCGTGGTCAAGTACGAGCCGACGAAATTTCCTGTTAAAATACCGGAACCTGCTAAATCGTTTGTACGTTTTGAGACAGGTCCCGTTACATCTTTTAAAATTAGTGATCTCGTGTCCCAACAAACGGGTATAACGATTCAAGAACAAAAAAACCTTGAGAACAAAGTTCAAGATATGGTTCTTGCGCAATTAAAAGAGGTCGAAGAAAAAGCTTACAAGGAAGCTTACGAGTTGGGGCTCGACGTCGGTCGTAAGGAAGCTTTCGATCACCATATCGCCCAATATAAAGAGCAGTTTAATAAGTTTGGTGAAACACTTCAGTTAA
>CAYPZY010000190.1:0-6127 GCA_964415155.1 uncultured Bdellovibrionales bacterium | reverse complement strand
ATATGAAAGTCCTTAAGAAGAGCAGTCAGTTTTTCTTCGCGGGCGGAACCGGTAATTCCATGTGCTTCAAGGGCCACCAGAATATTTTCTCGCACGGTCATTTTTCTAAAGACACTTGCCTCTTGAGGAAGATAACTAAGACCTACGCGCGCACGTTGGAACATCGGCATGTCACCGATGGCGTTGTCTCCTAGAAATATTTGTCCCGAATCAGGGGTTACCAGGCCAACAACCATGTAAAAGCTGGTTGTCTTACCGGCACCATTGGGACCCAAAAGGCCGACAACTTGGCCGGAAGTAACTTTGAAAGAAACGCCGTCAACGACTTTTCGTTTCTTAAATGATTTAGAAATATCTTGTACCTTTAAATCGCTCAATTCGTCTCCACGTGACTGGAATCTATTTCTGCTTTGGCGCCTTTGACTTGAACTTTTTTGCCGCCGTTGAGGAAAACAATTTCGTCACCAAACAGCTCATCATTTTCTTTAACAAGACGAGGACGGCCCTTAAATACGAATTTATTTTCCTTAAAAACCACTTTCACATTTTCAGAAGTTGCCCATTTGTCGACGTCACTCACTTTAACTCCACCTTCGACAAAAACAGAGGTTAACTCATCACCATTAGTACCATACTGAAATTCCGCTCGCGGCCCCGTCACTCGCAAAGACTCGACATCGATAATCACATTACCTTTAAAGGTAGCAGCTTTGGAACTACTGCTAAGCTCCACCGATTTGCTTTTAATATGGACGGGCGTACCGGTTCCTAAACTGACATCACCAGAAACTTTATCGAGAATTTCGATTTTGCCATCACCAACTAGAGCTTGCATTCCTAAACCTCGCAGTTGCAAGCGATTAGCATTTTTATCTTTGGGTCCTAAAATTCTAACCGGACTGTCACTACTTAGTTGTCTTTCGCTAGCGGAGTAAACGATGGTGTCGGACTTAAGTTCGTAGTTGTTGGAGGTGCGAGTAATGACATCACCTTCAATCACCATATCTTTACTATCAACACTCACTTGACCCTTTTGACCTTTAACCAAAAATTGAATCCCTTTATTTCCAAAAAACTTGGTGCGAATTTTTTCTACGTCCCAGGTGCCTTTGCCGCGGAACTCAAGTGCCGAATCTGCATTAAGTTCCCACTCTCTTTGGCCGCCTCTTGTTTCAATAAGATTGACGCCTTTAATCGCCTGATCAGCAGTAACAGCTTGGCCTGGCATTGTTGGAGAATTTATTGTTTCTTTGCTCGCCAAAGCTGACCTTCTCCCTAATGGTTGTGGTGAAATCAACAGTAACTCAATCACCAGTACAACTAAGGCAAGCCCAAATAAAATTTTACTAAGTCTCATGTGACCTTCTAATTGAGCTACCTACTCTTTCATAATACCACAAACTGGCACGAAACTCGCATAATTTTGGCATGTCTTAAATTGAGATAGCGCTCTGTCTAAATCTTAGTCAAGTTTTCTATGAAAATTCCGATATGATCATATGGAAAAATTTTGGTTTTATTTGTGCGACGATAACGTTTCGGGGCCTTTTTCCACAGAGGAAATAAAGCAAAAGATTTCGACTAGTCTCGCCACACAAAATCTCTTAATTTGGGCGCGTGGCCAACGTCGTTGGCTGACTCCCACTCATTGGGAGCAAGAGCACCAAGAAATTCTCAAAAAAAGAGAAGCTAGCCGCAATGAAAGTCCCAACTGGTATGTTAGTCTTAATGGAAAAAACTTAGGGCCGATGATTCAAAGCGATCTCATTCGCTATTTACGTTCAGTGGATTCTCATTACATGGATAGCGTACGCCTCTGGTCTATCGGCATGCTCAATTGGGCCAAAGTTTTTGAATTTCATCAAATCGCTGATGAATTGGGAATTAGTCGCCGCTCACATCCTCGTGCCCCTCTTAACGGAACCGTTTCTATCATCGGCGAGAATGAACAAGAACGCATTGCCAAGGCACTAACGATTAGCATGGGCGGAATTGGTATTGCCGGAGTGAGCGACCTAAAACCAGGATCAACAATTAAACTCGTCATTAAATCTAACGAGCTCGGTGCACCAATTCACGCATCGGCACAAATTCGCTATGTGATCGGCAATGAAACTGGCTTGCAATTTCAAAATCTACACTTGGAATTCCAAGCTCGAATAATCGACTATGTTAAGAAATTTAAGACTGCCGAAAAACCTGTGGACAAGGCGGCTTAGTCTTCGGCGGGAACTTTTACCACCGCAAAATTCATTTCTCCACCACCAGCTTCGGTGATTGTGAACATTACTTTTTTTACGGTTTCGAAATCTATCGTCTTATCGACTTCAACCGTGACTTTTCGATAAGCAGTTTTGTCTTCAGCCTCAGGAGATTTTTTCGCGTCTGCCACAACGTTCTTAATCTTGTTAAAAATCTTCCCTTCGTTTTCCGCTTTTTTCTTCTCTATCGCCGTTTTCACGTTGGAGTAAAGCTTGGGAATCATCCATTTTGTTTGTTGCTTCACTTCGTCAGTTTTAGCAACTTTGCTTTCATTAAATTGAATGAAATCTTTAGTCACGATTACTAAATGTGCTGGTTTAAGTTCTTTGATCTGAGAAGCGGGAGGTAACTCAACACCTTTTGGAATTTCCAAAACGTGGCCACTGATGTTGAAGTTTTGTAGAAGAAATACAGTAAGAACGGTAAACATATCCACCATCGCCGTTAATGACAGAATGGCAACGAGCTTTCTCTTACCGCCTTTACCAAAAATTTTTCTATATCGCGGCCGATGTCCAGGTGCATGTATTGGCATTACTTAATATCTCCTGTAACTACAGAAACATTGGCAAACTTTTCATGTAACAAAGTATCCATTCCAGAAATAAACGTTTCAAAATCTAAGTCATTATCGACTGCAATCATCGCATCGTTTTTATCTGGATTATTCTCTTTAATATCTTTGAGCTTAGCGCGCAGAGATTTTTTATCGTACTGCCCGCCAATCTTTGGGAACTTGAAGGCTTGCGTGCCAAAACGTAACAAGTAACCATCTTTGCGAACGTTGAGGCGAAGCTCTTTGTCCTCTTCGGGCTTGGGCTGTTCTTGATCGGCTTGTGACTTACCGTGAATGGAACTACCAATTTGGATCATTGATACTTGCGTCCATACTGCTGTAATCAACAAAAATGTAATGAGCACACTCATTAAGTCAATAAAAGGAACGATATTGACATCAACGTTTGGTCCATCACTGCCCGATTCAACATTAGCCATTTTTTTACCCTTTAGTCTTTTATTTTATCACGGTTAGAAGCCACGAGATTCATTAAGCTCATGCTGCTTTCAACCATGTCGTTCACTGCTCGTGAAATTTTCACTTGAAAATAACCGTAAGCAAGAATCGCAAGGATCGCTACGAAAAGTCCAAACGCTGTACAGTTTAGAGCTTCGGCGATACCTTTTGATAAGATTTCCGCTTTCTTGACAGCATCTTTTTCTTCATAAACTGAACGGAACGAGGTGATCATACCGAAGATCGTTCCAAGCAGTCCTGTCAGTGTTGCTAAGTTACCAAACACCGCTAAAAAACCTACCCAACCTTCAAAGCGAGGAGTTTCTCTTAATACAACTGCATCCATGGCAACTTGTACTTCTTCGTCGCTACGTTTATTTAACGCCTGCACTAAACCCGCTTTCATTGTGTTAGTCAGCGGTGTGAGTTTGCTATCACAAAAAGTGATCGCCTGACGAATCTGGCCACTAACGATCATGCCAAAAAGAGTTTCGTTAAACTCTTGCTTGTTGATCACTAGTTTCCCCAGTGTCTTGAAACGATCTAAAATAATGAATATCGTTCCTAATCCTATGAGTAGGATGATGTACATGACTGGGCCGCCTTGATGGAAAGCGCCCGCAACTGTCCATGCCTCATGTGTTGGCATAGCTTGTGTGGTTACTTGTTCTGGCACAATAGCCTCCTTGTTCCTTTATTATTGTGACTGAAATACAAATGGATACGATACCAAGCCCACCATGTTTGGTGGTGGTTCTGGGAATCGCCAATTTTTTAAAACTTTTCTACAACAATCTATAACTCTCTGGTTCTTAATGGTGTCACCGCGATTAACGGCATCAACTTTTCCAACCACACCACCCTCGCGGATCTCCCATTGGAGAACCAGTTTACCGCTTAAGTTTGGATCTGACTGTAATTGTCTCTCATAGCAAGTTCGAAGTTCGTTTAAGTTTTCACGAACAACTCGGCGAATCGCTTCGCGATCCATAGAACCTGTAAAGGATTCTCCTTCACCACCCGCATTGACCGTGACATTCCCCTTCGTCAAACCACTGCCTAGTCCTGGGCCACCACTGCGACCCAAACCACTTCCAACATTGACACCCACGCCGGCGATACCAATGGGAGCAACACCGCTGCCACCAGGACCAGCTTTGGTTTTGGGAACATTCATTCCCGCGCCTGATTTTGGACCTTTTTCACCTGCTTCTTGGGCAGCAGCGCTACCAACCGCAGTCAAAGTTCCAGTGTCTTTCGCTCCTTCAAGTGATTTCTGTAAGCCGGAGCTGGCAAATAAACCAAGTTTTGAAACATCTACTTCTTGTGGTTTCGGTTTCTCAGAAACAGCGCCACCAGGATTAGTACTTCTTCCCACTTTTTTCGAAGCGATAGGTTTAACAGAAGTAACCGCTGGCGGGAGTTTCTTGTCTTCTTTCTTTGGTGCTACTTCGGCAATCTGACCAGGTTTAGCCTTGGAATCATCTTTTTTCTGTGTCGCTTTTGTCGATTCTTTTTTCTTCTCTTCGACGGGCGCTACTTGTGGTTTCGCTTGTTCAGCAATCTCGACCGGTTTGGGTTGCGATTTATAGACAAAGGTAGCTACCTTCTCCATTTCTTGCTCTTCTGGCTTTTCTTCGACTGGTGGCGAATAAATTGTTGTGTAGAGTGCAACAATGGCCGTAACAACAAGCGAAAGAACCAACCCTGTAAATTCGGATGGAGTTAAATCAAACCACGGCATTAAGGATGGTTTCGCAGTGTCAGGAACAAAACGGATAAACAGAGCTAATTCCGAATTGGGAACATTTAGTTTTACCAGTTCCTTTTGCTGTAAAAAGAAAGATCTACCGTCTGCACCCTGTGAGACACGTCCTTCTTTTTGCAACTGCTCAAAATTTTTCGCCGTTTTCTGCGCATTAAAAACTTCGCCACTAAACCCAGGGAACAAAAGAATTGCCACTTGGCCTTCAAGATTTAAAAGCGGAATTGCTTTTAAATTCTCGTGAACCCGCGGAATAAAAATCATACAACTTGGATCATAGCCGGCGGTGATCACCTGTTTTTCATGAAAATGATAGGTGTGCAGAACGCGCTCGCGCCAGACAAGCATGACTTCAACTACGTTACCAGTTGTCGGCGTAAGAATCTCGCTGGCATCTTTAAAAGTACTAGGTTTGGCAAAAGTGCCGACGCTAGGAGCGGAATGCGTTTGCGTACGCCCCACCTTTGTTGTGGTCGCGACCGTTTGAGCAACTTCGCGGGGCGGCTCTGGCGCAACTTCCGCTTTAGGCGCAGGTGGTGCCTCTTTTACTTTTGGAGGTGGTGGCGCTGCAGGTGATGCTTTCGCCGACTGGCCATTTGGCGCAGAAGCTCCGTTTGGACTAGCACCCGGCGCAGCTTTTGGTTTTGGAATACCTTCAAAAAACTGTAGAGTAAAAGGACCAAGCTCAAAGCTATCATCATGTTTAAGTGGGGAATCTAAAACCTTTTGCCCCGCCATCATCACACCGAACTCTGAACCAAGATCGCAAAGATAATAGCTACTTTCTCGTTTTTCCACTAAGGCGTGAATCGGTGCAACTTTATCGGAATCAATAACCAAATCGACATCAGCATTACGACCAATAACGATCTGTTCTTTATTAAATTGCTTTACTTGCACCAGCTCCGCATTTTTAAAAACCCTTAGCAGTATTGTTTGGCTCATTTGCTGCCTCCGGTGCTGTCAACTTGCTGTGATGTCTGCTTCATTTCAGGAATAAAATCTTTCCGTAATTTAATGAGTCGTTTGTAATTAAACTGTTTTCTTTGTAGGAGGTAAAAAAGTTCTGGTTTTTTAAACTCACC
>CAYPZY010000189.1:2399-6151 GCA_964415155.1 uncultured Bdellovibrionales bacterium | reverse complement strand
CCCCATAATTTTTCAAGTTCACGAGTTTCAAGAATTGTGACTGGCAAACCCAGTTTCGCGTACAAATGCAGGACCGTTTGTACTAAACTTCTTTGAAGTGTGAGTTGATGGTGATTAGAATCACGCTTGACCATTAAAGAGACTTATCTTTGAAAGAGGTCTTTTTCAATAGTTTTAACAGCAGCTACCGCCCCTTGCAGTGACACACAATTTTCCTCAACAAACTTTCGACCACGCTCCTGTAATGATGTCAGAAAGTTGGGAGTTTCGATTTGTTTGCACAAATTGTCCCAGGCATCCAACCCAGCTAGCAGGTGTAGGGGCTCGTAATTCCTAAGATCCAAGTCATTTTTGACGACGGCCACAGGAACGTTCATGATTGCCGCATCAAGCGCCACAGTCGATGGAGTCGTAATGACTATGTCGGCGCAACCAATAAGGGACGGGGCTGTAAAAGGCTCCCAATTTGGATCGCTCGGGTTAGCGATCACGATATTTGGTTGCGTTGGAATTTCCCCGTTGTAACGCTCTGTTAACCATTTACCTGCATGATGAGGTTTGACAATAAAAATACAATTTGGATTCTTAGCCGCAGCAGTCTCAAGTCCCTCTAGGAAAAGCCTGCGATAACTGTCGGTGTAGCGGGCCCAATGGAGATTTTCAAAAACGACAATCAACTGCTTAGCACTGGCAAAAATTTCGTTAGGTGGAATGGTTGGTGGCGAATACTCTTTAGTGCAACCCACGGCAACGCATTTTTGCAAAATATCATTTTGAATGCTGTCACTTAATTTTTCATTGGGACACCAGGTGAACACGCGATCTGACAAAATAGAAATTGAGCCCGGAGGAAATTCATTATCGAAATAAGTAAGGCCAATGTTCTCGAAACCATGTTGAAAGGTGTACGTAGGAATTTTTTTGGCTTTAGCGCGTTTTACTACCCCATGCCCATGGCGATGGGCAACTGCTGAGGTTTCCACAGCGGTCACGACAGCGGATACTCCCTCTAACAATGGTCTGTAACCATCAATAGAAAACTTACCGCCATTATATCTCGGTAAAATCTGAGTTTCCCAGGACAAGTTATGCCGTTCTAATTCTTTAACGATTCGTTTAGACTTCTTGAGCATCTGCCAGGTGACAAAACAAATTGGAGTAACGTTGGCCTTTTTTAGCTCCACTGCCAGCGGCAAAAGAATATCTAGGTCCTGTACCATGTAAAAATAGAGGAGCACCTTCTTCTTAGGAAAAAGCCTTAAAGTTAGTCCCTTTAAAAACCCAGAAATCATAGGGCAAATATCCAATAGTGGCGGCAAGAATGCAATCTTTTGCCCTTGTAAAATTAAAACCCGCGCGCTAGAAACCTAAGAATGCCATTACAACTACCAAATCTTAATTCTCTGGGATTAAAAATTCAAAATAGCGAGCTCATGATTCTCGATCAGGAGCTTTTGCCGCACCAACAGCTCTGGCTTAAGGTTAAAGATCCCTATCAGATGGTTGAATTTATCAAGACACTCAAAGTTCGGGGCGCCCCCTTAATCGGTGTGGCCGCGGCGCTGGCCCTTGCCGACTATTCAAGGAGCGCAGAAAATCCAGATCAACTTCGAAAAGCCGCTGAAGCACTTCGTGGCTCAAGGCCTACCGCCGTCAATTTGATGAATGCCATTGATCGAATGTTACCGGTCATACCGCAAGGGCCTACTGCTCTGATAGAGCAAGCCGTTGCCATTTTTGAAGAAGACGTTCGCCTTTGTCAGGAGATGGCAGAGGAAGGCGCCAACTTTATTGCTGATGGTGACAATGTGCTGACACATTGTAATGCCGGCGGCTTGGCAACTGTTGGAATTGGTACTGCTTTGGGAGTTATCAAGGCAGCCCACGATCAAGGAAAAAAAATTCATGTGTACGTTGATGAAACCCGACCTTTATTGCAAGGTGCACGTCTGACGACCTGGGAACTTCGCGAGCACGGCATTCCTTACACTCTGATTTGCGACAATATGGCGGGATTTTTAATGCGCCAGAAAAAAATTCAAAAGATTTTTGTGGGAGCTGATCGCGTCGCTAAAAACGGTGATTTTGCAAATAAAATAGGCACATTTACTGTGGCTTCCATGGCACATATTCACAATATTCCATTTTATGTTGTAGCACCTTCTACAACTGTCGATCTCGATTGTCCCAACGGAGACTTCATACCTGTTGAGGAAAGAAAACCACAAGAAGTCATTGGCGCATCTGGTTTAACCAATAGCGATGTTTACAATCCCGCATTCGACGTTTCTCCACGCAAATTAGTAACTGACTACATTGGTTGCAGAAGGTACTTAGACTTATAAAAGTCATTGGACATCGACGTCGCGCTTTGTTAGGAAATAATATACAGCAAGGAAAAGGAGCCGCATGGAAAGAGTCGAAGCGCTAATCATTAACCCGAGTGCCCTCTCCAACATTTATCAGTCTTTAAGCAGTGAACTTGCGGCCATTGAACCACCAATTTGGGCGGGATTAATTGCCAATCACTTGCGAGTAAAAAACAAGTCTGTCGCGTTGATTGACAGTGAGGGTCTTGGTTATACCGTTGCTGACACCGTGAAAGAAGCGGCCAATTTTGACCCTAAACTCACCGTGATAGTTGTTTATGGTCAGCAACCTTCCGCCTCAACACAAAACATGTATGCCGCTAGCGTTCTTTGCAGAGCGTACAAAGAAGCTTTTCCTGAGAGAAAAGTATTGTTAATTGGCGGTCATGTTTCCGCCCTTCCTGAGCGCAGCCTTCTTGAAGAATCAGTGGATTTCGTCTGTAAAGGTGAAGGTCCGTACACGATCACTGGCCTCCTCGAGATGAGCGACATGAACGATTCTTCGGTGTACCCCAAAATTCCAGGTTTGTGGTGGAAAGAAAATGGCAAGGCCGTCCACGGTCTTGCTGGCACTACTATTCCTCAAGAGCTTTTACCAACTGAACTTCCTGGAATAGCTTGGGATTTGTTGCCAATGAAAAACTACCGTGCTCATAACTGGCATAGTTTTTCTCATATTGATGATCGCAAACCTTACGCTTCTATTTATACCTCACTTGGTTGCCCCTTTAAATGTACTTTCTGTTGTATCAATGCTCCATTTGGTGGATCGAGTTTCAGATATTGGGATCCCAATTTCATCATCAAGGAATTTGACACTCTCGCCACCAAATATGGTGTGAAAAACATTAAGATTGCCGATGAAATGTTCGTCATGAACAAGAATCATTTCTTAAAGTTGAGCCATCTTTTAGCGGAACGTAACCATGGATTTAATATTTGGGCCTACGCACGTGTTGATACGGTGAAACCTGAATTTCTGGAGCCACTCAAAAAAGCTGGAGTTAATTGGTTAGCTCTCGGAATCGAATCGGGTTCTAAACACGTTCGTGATGGCGTGACTAAAGGGCGTTTTGGCCAAGAAGACATTCGCTCAATTGTTAAAAAAATCAAAGACGCTGGTATCAACGTTATCGGGAATTATATTTTTGGTCTTCCCGATGATAACTATGAAACTATGCAAGACACACTTGATCTTGCTATTGAACTTAATTGCGAAATGGGCAACTTTTATTCGGCAATGGCTTATCCAGGATCAAAACTTTATACCATCGCCCTTGAAAAGGGTTGGCAACTCCCCGACAGCTGGTTGGGCTTTTCACAACATGCGGTTGAAACTTTACCTCTGCGTACGGAACACATTACAGCTGGCGAAGTTCTCGC
>CAYPZY010000189.1:0-2299 GCA_964415155.1 uncultured Bdellovibrionales bacterium | reverse complement strand
CGGTTGAAACTTTACCTCTGCGTACGGAACACATTACAGCTGGCGAAGTTCTCGCTTTCCGAGATCATGCGTTTAACGTTTATTTCAATAACCCAACTTTCTTAAATATGATTAAGCAAAAGTTTGGTGAAAATACCCATCAGCATATCTTGGAGATGAACAAACACTCTTTGAAACGCAAAAACGCGCTTCCCTTAAAAACAGCGCCGGTTTTGAAAAGAGAATTTGGACAAGAAGTGACTCTTTAAGTATTTTCAGTGCCAGGGAACTGGCACTGTTTTTCAGTTATGCGCTTTTAGCTCACAAAACTTTTGATAGTCCTCGGGTACACCAATATCGATAAACTCACCATCAAGTTTCACCCCGAAAAGTTTTTCTTCTGCGGCAAGCTTGGGAAACACGTTTCTTTCCATAGAAAAAGTTCTAGCCGGAATATCCTGCAAAACCTCACAAGAAATCTTAAAAACTCCAGCATTAATTAAACCGCGACCCGACGACGATGATTTTTCAACGAACTTTGAGATCATTCCGATATTATCAACGTCCACACGGCCGTAGCGACCTGTATCGCCTACTTCCACCAACCCCATCACACCGTCACAGCCAATGCCGTAAAGTTTCGATAAATCGGCAGTCAAAAATGTATCGCCGTTACAAACCAGAACAGCCCCACTCAAACGTAGGGATTCGACAGCGTACTTTACTGCGCCACCAGTACCAAGTGGCTCAGGTTCGACAACGAAAGACACTCGTAAATCCGTTGGCAGCTGCATCTCTCGAACGGCACTTTTCACTTGTTCCGCTTCATAAAAGAGACTGAAGACCATAAAGCGAATCCCTTGTGAATAATAGTAATGGACCAAGTGTGCTAGAAACGTGGAGTCACCAACTGGTGCTAAAATTTTTGGAGTGTTCTTTACCACTGATTGCAGTCTTGTACCAAAACCGCCAGCTAGAATAATTAATGGAAATTTTGGAGATACCATTTATATGTTTTCTCAAGGCCTTCTGAAAGATTGACCTGCGCACGATAACCCATAGCCATAAGCTGGGATGAATCCACAAGTTTTCGCATCATACCGTCGGGTTTAGTAGTGTCGAATACAATTTCACCTTCAAAACCAACCGTTTTTTTAACGAGCCTCGCGAGTTCGCGAATTTCACAATCTTCGCCGATGCCGATATTCATTGGCACGCCAGTAGAATAGGTTTCAGACAAATAAATGATAGCGCGAGCGGCATCGTCCACATACATAAACTCTCGTTTAGGACGCCCAGACCCCCACAATACAATACTTTTCTTTCCTTCCACTTTTGCTTGGTGAAAACGATGAATCAAGGCAGGTAAAACATGAGAACTTTCAGGATCGAAATTGTCGTTAGGACCGTAAAGGCTTGCAGGAATAAGCGAAAAGTAATTTACCCCGTATTGCTTAGAATAAGCGGCGCACATTTCCATCCCAGCATACTTGGCAGCGGCGTAAGCGCTATTAGTGGGTTCAAATGGCCCGGTCAGCATTTGCTCCACTTTCATCATGCCATCGATATTTTTGGGATAAACGCAGGAGCTACTTAAGAAAACAAGTGTTTTCACTCCCGCATGATAGGCGCCATCAATGACCGAAGTTTCGATTAAAAGATTTTCGCGAATAAACTCTGCGGGATATTTCGAATTAGCTGCGATCCCTCCAACGCGCGCTGCACACTGTATCACAACATCGGGTTTAACCGTGCAAAGGTAATCTTTGGTACGAATGTAATTGGTAAGATCTAGATCTTGGCGTGAGATAGTTAAGACCTCGTATTCAGGACGATTGGATAAAGCTCGCACAAGCGAGCTTCCCACTAAACCATTGTGTCCTGAAACGAAAATCTTTTTAGGCATTAGCGTATTGCATGCGTTTTATAATTTGTAAGCCTTTAACCAGTTCCTGCACACCTTTACCTAAAGAGACGGTAGTCTTAAAGCCAGTTGCTTCAATTTTTGCATTGCTGACAATGTAATTTCTCTGATCTGGGTCTTTACCAATCTCAGAAACTAAGAAAGTAAATTGCGGAACATACTCTTTTACCACTTGGCAAAGTTCATACTTGCTAAGGTTGGCATCGCTTAAACCAACATTATAAGCTTCGCCTTCCATTTTCTGATAATTTCCAAGTGTGTGAATGAAGGCCCGAGCAGCGTCGCGAACATGCAAATAATTTCGTTAAAAATGCGCTTCGAATAAAACAACGGCCCGGTCATTCACCGCTCTATAGACAAAATCATTTACTAGTAGATCCAAACGCATTCTGGGAG
>CAYPZY010000188.1:0-6176 GCA_964415155.1 uncultured Bdellovibrionales bacterium | reverse complement strand
ACTCCAAAATCAAAAATATTTTAATTCCGAACATGTATTATCGCACCGACATCGGCGATCGCTGGGTTGAAGACAGTGACAAGCTTCACAACTGGGGATATCTACGCGAGAATTAATTTTCGTCTAAAAGTAGTTTTCTTAAGACAAATGTAAAGCCATTATGATGGGTGTGACCCGGCAAATAGTGGATCATCGCACAAGGCTGCGGATCCATCATCTGGGGTTGTTGTATTTTTCCGTAAGGGCAAGCATGAATGTCAAGACTGCAGTCAGTGGTAATCCATTGCTCACATTGCCCAATAGGACCAGCATGAAATTTTCCCTTTAATCCGATGCCGACTGAAATCGTGGTCCGACCAACAAAGGGCGCGGCAAACCAGGGAAAGATATTGTCTGGAGCATCGTAACCACTAATGGGCGTTGCAACGGTAGCTAACTTCAGTTGATGGAGAGACTCTCCAGCGAGTTTCATGCGATCTAAAAGATCAATCGCAAAGACACCGCCGGTACAATGGGCGACGATTTGTACTTCTTCTCCCGTTTTTTGCAGCTTTTTCAGTTCCGCTTTTAACATCTCTAAATTGCTTTCGTAAGAGTCAAATTTCGAATATTTAAAAAAATAAGTTTCGCGCCCGGAAAGCATGGCGATATGAAATGGTTCCACAAATTCCTGACCATGAAAATCCAAACCGTGCATGATAACTACTTTGCCCGGCCTTAAAACCTCGCCAAGTTGCAGTTTCACGAGTCCATTGTCGGCTCTTTGTGCCCTAACGACCTCTCTAGTTAAAACAGCTCTGACTTCAAAAGACAGATTATAAAAGTAAGAAATCTGTTGTCGAAATTGAAGATTTTCAAGGTGTTCTTTACTTGATTCGGCAGCCCAGAGGGGTGTTATCAAAAACGTAGCCATGAGGATTCTAAGCATATTGATTTCAAGAGCAAAGAGAGTGCCATCACACATGATTTCCTGATGACAGCTGTTGATTTGGAGCCGTCTAATAAATTGACAAGCCGACATTTATCGCTAAAGTGAAGCCATGGAAAACACATCTTGTCCCTGTCAATCTCAGCAGCCATTTGCTAGTTGCTGTGAGCCTTTCTTGAATAAAAAATCTTTACCACAAACCGCCGAGCAACTTATGCGCTCGCGCTACACGGCCTTCACGCGCGCGAATATTGAATATATTCAGGCGACACTCGCCCCCGAATCCTCGCAAGACTTTGATTATGATGAAAATAAAAAGTGGGCCAAGCAGGCGGTTTGGAAAGGTTTAAAAATTGTTTCCACCGAAAAAGGTGGCCCTAACGATACAGATGGCGTTGTTGAATTTATCGCAACCTATGGCCACAATGGTGAATTTGTTGACCACCACGAAGTTTCAAAGTTTCGCAAGACTCCCGCTGGCCAATGGCTTTTTGTCGACGGCGATTCTCACACTCATAAAGAAGGCGAGGATCACCATCACCATCGCCCTCAAGAAACTTTTCGACGAGAATCTCCTAAAGTTGGCAGAAATGATCCTTGTCCTTGTGGCAGCCAAAAAAAATACAAAAAATGTTGTGGAGCAGTGGCTTGAGCTTTGTTTTGGTAGGGGCTGGCGGATTTGTAGGAACTATTCTTCGCTACACCTTCTACCAAATACTGGGACCATCAATTATTGCAACGTTATCGGTAAACTTGCTAGGCGCTTTTTTGATTGGTGTCGTTTACTCTCAGAGTGAAAAACTGCCGCAGCCCCACTTTGCTATTCTCACAGCCGGTGCCCTCGGCGGTTTTACGACCTTCTCCGCATTTACAGCTGATACCATAAATCTATTGAAGGCGGGACGGCTAGGTTTAGCTGTCGGTTACGTATTGGCAATGACCCTACTCGGCCTTTTGTGCACCTACTTTGGATTTTTGGTCACTCGATCTTAAGATGCATTTTTAGGTTTTGCCTCACGTCCCTGCAATGCGGCTGCAGTAGGCTTAGATATAAATTTTGCGATCGTCGCTTTAACTAAATTTCTTATTGATCCCGCTACTACCTGGTCATCCCCTTTCAACAAGGCATCCACACCATCCTTCGCAACATCGGCTGGATCATCCTTTTTACCTTCGTTGGCCTTCGTATCCAACATATCAGCCCGTTCAAAAAACTTTGTATCGGTTGGCCCCGGCAAGAGGGCAGTCACGGTGATTCCCTTATCTTTGACTTCATTTCTAATTGCTTCAGAAAAAGACTGAACGAAAGATTTCGATGCCGCATAAACCGCAAAATAAGGGCCAGGCATCGTTGCCGCCAAAGATGAAGTGTACAAAATTTTGCCAAAGCCCTGCTTCACCAAATCCGGCAAAATCAATTTCGTAAGGTGAACGATGGATACGATGTTCAAATTTATAAGACTAATTTCTCTGTGAAGATCGGTGTGTGCGAACTCACCAGCTACTCCAAACCCTGCATTCATAGCTATACATTCAACTGGCTTACCAATACTTTTTATTGTCGCATAAAGCTTCTCGACTCCGTCATAGGTTGATAAGTCCGCCCGTAAATGAATAACGTTAACCCCGGTCTCTCGCAAGTTGTTGGCGGCAGTAATAATGTTTGTATCCTCAGCAGTGACTAAAAGATCGTAGTTGTTTTCCGCAAAAGCTTTTGCCAACTCAAAACCAATTCCACTTGAGGCTCCCGTGACAACCGCTAGATGCCTTTGTGACATTTCTTCCACTTCCATTTTTCCTCCCAATATTAAGCGCAAAAGATTACCAGGGAGCAAAGGCTGTTCCAGGCTACCTCGGCAGCTTAAAGCCCCCAAATAGGAAAAGATTACATCGAAACCTAGCTCAACTATTGACCATAGGGCATTTTAGGGACAATATGGTGCGCTTTAACCACTCGAAAGGCAAACCCGTGAAAGCAATAACTGAATTCGCAAGTTTCACCCTCAAGCAGGCAATAGCCACTAAAAATTCCTTATCTACTGAAGGAAAGACTCCCGAGGAAATCTCGGCAACTCTTGGTACGAACCATAAAATGGAAGGTGATAAGTTAAAACACTTTATCAATGCTCTTGATGTGGCAAGCAATAACATGGACGGTTTAAAACGCGTTCTCGTAGTTAGCCTGGCTGAAGGAGAAAATCCTCCCGCTAAAGCTGTTAAGGTAGAAGAAACTTATTACGTTCCAGATATCTTTGTTCCTTACACACCAAAACCACAACAAAAAGGTGGACCTAAAGGTCGCGGTGGAAAAGGTGGTCGTGATGGCGGCAAAGGTAAACCGCGTGACCGTGATCAAAAAGCTGCCTCCGGTGATTCTAAGGAAAAAAAGTCAGCTCCTGAAAAAGCTTAATGTTGTATTTCTTGCTTCTGTTGCTTAAACCACATCGAAGCATATTCGCCGTTTTGTGATAAAAGCGCGGAGTGAACGCCGCGCTCAACAATCATACCTTTTTTCAAAACAATGATTTCATCCGCATCTACTATCGTTGATAAGCGATGAGCAATCACTATCGTAGTTCGATTTTTCGATACCGCTTTTAACGATTTCTGAAT
Organism: uncultured Bdellovibrionales bacterium; assembly: GCA_964415155.1. Taxonomy (GTDB): domain Bacteria; phylum Bdellovibrionota; class Bdellovibrionia; order Bdellovibrionales; family SG-bin7; genus CAYPZY01. Next base: position 2,635 of record CAYPZY010000188.1, on the reverse strand, counting down.
CTCTTTTTCATTATGAGAATCTAGGGCTGATGTGGCCTCGTCAAAGAGTAATATGCGCGGATTTTTCAGAATCGTTCGTGCAATTGCAACTCTTTGTTTTTCACCGCCCGATAGTTTTAAACCACGCTCACCAACAGGAGTTTCATATCCTTGCGGCAAACTCATCACGAAATCATGAATATTCGCTAAGCGCGCAGCGGTCATAACATCCTCATCATTGGCCGAAGGATTACCGTAGCGAATGTTGTAACCTATTGTATCGTTAAATAGGACCGTATCTTGGGGAACAATCCCAATGGCCGCACGCAAAGATTTTTGTGTGACAGATTTTATGTCCTGATCGTCGATTACAATTCTTCCACTCGTACTATCGTAGAAGCGAAATAGCAGACGCGAAATCGTCGACTTACCAGCACCACTTGCTCCGACAATTGCCAAAGTTCTACCTGCGGGAACATCAAAACTGACATCCGTTAAAATCTGCCGACTCGAATTGTAGCTGAAATTCACGTTTTGGAATTTAACATCACCAGAGGTCACCTGAAGCCCAACGGCGTTTGCGGAGTCCGCGACACTGGCATGCACATCTAATAATTCGAACATTTTTTCCATATCCACGAGGCCATTTTTGATTTCGCGATAGACAAATCCTAGAAAATTGAGAGGTAAATAAAGTTGAATCAAGAAGGTATTCACCAACACAAAATCGCCAACGGTCTGTTCGCCGCTGACAACGGCCTTTGCCGACATAGTCATAATGATGATTAGACCCAAACCGATCACAGCGGCCTGAGCGAAATTCAGAAATGATAAACTATATTGACTGCGTACTGCCGCCGCTTCATAACCCTTCAGAGACAAATCAAAACGCCGATACTCATGTTCCTCATTGCCAAAATATTTCACCGTCTCATAGTTAAGTAGACTATCAATAGCCTTGATATTGGCACTAGTTTCTTCACTATTCATCTTAACACGAAATTTTAACCGCCATTCCGTTACCATCAAAGTCATTACAATATAAATAAGAATCGTCGAAAATATGACAATCGCGTAAGAAACATTGAAGCGAACAATTAACACCCCAGTGACCAGAACGATTTCAATTAGCGTCGGAACAATATTGAATGTCATAAAATTGAGGACAAACTGAATGCCTCTTGTTCCACGCTCAATAACTCGTGAAAGACCACCCGTTTGCCGGGACAAATGATAATCTAAAGACAGATGATGTAGGTGCATGAAGGTCTTCAAGGCGATAGTTCTCTGCGCATGTTGGGCAACCTTGGCAAACAGAACGTCACGAATCTCCCCAAAGACTTGCACGGAAATTCGCGCTACGCCATAAGCCAAGATGACGGCGAAGGGCAGTAATTTCTGATTGTTGGTAAGTTGGTCAATGGACGTTTTTAGAAGAAATGGAACGTAAACGTTTAAGACTTTGGCGGCCACCAAAAAGACAAACGCAACCGACACCCGAAATCTTAAATCGCCACGATCTTTGGGCCACAAATAAAGCGCCATTGTTCTTAAGGTCGACCAGTGTCGGTTGCGTTCCATAAAAAAATACTAGAACAAGCAGTCGGGGAAGGAAAGTATTTTTAGAACACTTTCTCTAGGACCACATCGGAAATTAACTCAGATGCGGAGGGGCTACCATTGAGCGCAAGACCGAAATTAAGATTTTGGCTGGCCTGCTTTAGTTCTGTATCAATATTGCTGACAATCATATCAAGATTTTTGCCGATGACCTTGGTAGTTCCTTTATCAATTCCATCTCGACGCTCAGTAAAATCCCGTAGCAGAAGAACTTTCTTACCAAGAATGGCAGCTTCTTCCTGAACACCGCCCGAGTCGGTCAGAATCAAAGAAGATTTCGCCATGACCGTCAGAAATTGTGGATATTGAAGTGGAGAAGTGAGTTTGACGTTGATGGAGTCCGCAAATAGTGAAAACGCGAGCTCTTTCACTTTCGGATTGGGATGCACCGGGAAAATAAAGGTCATCTCCTGATGATCCCTCGCAGCTGTGCGAATTGCCTTCATAATATTTTCGAGAGCGTCACTATTCTCTCGACGATGCAGTGTCAGCAAAATTGTTTTACCGTCTTCGGCTTGGTTCTCAAATCCTTGAACCATTTTCATTGCGTCAATCGATGTGCTTCCTGAAACCGTAATGTCTTTTTCTTTGATATTCTCTTTTAGCAAGTTAGCTTTAGCAAACTCGTCAGGGGCAAAATGATGGTTCGCCAACTGCGCTATATTTTGGCGATTGAACTCTTCAGGGAAAGGCGAGCCAATGTCAAAGGTACGAAGTCCCGCTTCGACATGAAAGAAGGGAATCTCCTGATAGAAGCACGACAAGGCAGCACTATAGCAAGTTGTCGTATCACCGTGAGCAAGAACCAAATCCGGGCGCTTCCTAGCGAATAAGCCTTCCATGGCAATCAATAGGCGTGCCGTTAACTGCGCGAGAGACTGGTTGGTCGTCATGACTCCTAAGTCCTCGTAAGCATCAATGCCAAAAGCCATCAGTGATTGTTTTAGCAACTCCTGATGTTGACCGGTGGAAATCAGTCTTACATCCAGGTTTTCTTTTTGGCTCAGGGTTTTAAATATGGGGGCCATCTTGATGG
>CAYPZY010000187.1:0-6215 GCA_964415155.1 uncultured Bdellovibrionales bacterium | reverse complement strand
ATACCAGTCGCATTTTCAGTCGTACCAATCCTCTGACGGTGGAACTCAATTTCGGCCCGCAAAGACGCCTGCTGATTACGATCGCGCGGCGCTGTTAACCAACGTTTCGTCTTTCGATTTTTCGCAAGCACCCAGGCCAGACCAAACACCACCACGACTTCGAGAATTGGCAGCCAAGTTCCCATAGTCAGATGAAAGGCCAATACGCCAGAAATATCTAAAGTCAAAACCATCGTTAGCAAAAATGCCGCCAGCAAGGGATAAACGTGACCGTAGGTTCCCGACTGAAAAATAAAAACTGGAACAATTTCGCCCGATGTTTTGGTTTCCGCATCAAGGACACATGTCTCGATGTCTTTAAGGTCTGTCTCCGAAAAATATTTATTAATCCAGTTCATTCCATCACCAGTTCCCCGAAGCGCCACCACCACTGAAACCACCGCCGCCGCCGCCCCAGCTACCGCCACCACCACTGCCCCAGTTACTGCCGCCCCAGCCGCTACTGCCTCCGCCAAAACCACCGCCGCCACCAAGAAATCGCCGACGAGTACCCAAGATATTCATAATCACAAATAAAAAGATAAAGATAAAAATAATAACCGATTTAAACTTTTCTACTTTTGGCGCTGGCGACCGCCATCTTTGCGTTGATGGACCTGCAAAAGCAATTTCGGGATTCGTTTTTTGAGCAATCAGCCGCACACCTATGGCGATGCCTTCCGAGATTTCACCACTTTTGAAAAGCGGAATCATATAGTCTGAAATAATTCTCTTAGCGTAAATGTCGGGTAGATTTCCTTCAAGGCCTTGCCCGACTTCGATACGGATGGCGCGTTCCTCTTTAGCAATCAGAAGCAAAACACCATCGTCCTTTTTTTCACCCCCAAGCTTCCATTGGTCAGTGACTTTGATCGACGCCTGTTCGATCGTTTCTCCACCCAAATCTTTAACTGTTAAGACATTGATTTGAGCGCCACCACTGCTTTTAAATGCACGAATAGCATTGTCGAGCTGAACACGCACATGCGGTGACAGCATTTCAGCATTGTCAACGACTGGCGCAGTCAGCGTCGGCACTTTGAATTCCGCTCGTGCTAAGCCGACGACATTTAAGAAAAGTAAAAAGCTAATGAGTAAAGGCAATTTTAAAACTTTACTTCTGGAGCTTTTTCCACGTTTTCAGATGCATCAACGTTCCATTGTGGCATCTTTTCATGTTTGTAAAACAAAGAGTTCGTCCAGCTCTCTGGAGGAACTGTGACAAGATTATTAAATTTTTTGATGCTCTCGATGTACCTTTGACGGGCCACAGTGATGCGGTTCTCAGTTCCTTCTAGTTGTGCTTGCAAATCGCGAAAGTTAGAATCAGCCTTGAGGTCAGGATATTTTTCCGAAACAACCATCAGTCTTCCTAAAGCTTGACTAAGTTGCCCTTGTGCCGCTTGAAATTCCGCAAGTTTTTGCGGAGTCACCTTTGTCGGATCAACAGTTACTTGCGTCGCTTTCGCGCGCGCCTCAGTAACCGCCGTCAAAGTTTCATTTTCGTGTTTAGCATAGCCTTTAACGACATTGACTAGATTTGGAATAAGATCCGCTCTTCTTTTATATTGATTTGTCACTTCAGCAAGGCTGGCTTCAACATCATTTTTACTTGTTGGTATGGATTGAAAACCACAAGCCACGGCAAAGTTAAGAACTAAAAAAAGTATCACCACTCTGAAAATGTTCACGGTCTGTCTCCTTTGTGAAACAAAAACGACCCAGTTTATTCTCGGCTTTGGTCTGGCGCAAGAAAAAGCGGTAGATGAACAATTATGTTTCGTGAGACGTTTCAATTCCATCTCTGAGAAATTCGCGATGACAGAAGATTTTTTAGACAGTGCTGCCAAACTAGACAATTTTTTTTAGATTGTGATTTTAAGAGCCCACAATTCTGGCACAGAGAATGTAAATATTAAGTGTATGAACGACAAATAATGAAACTTTTAATGTCCCAGGAGCACGTCAATGAGATCAATCATTTTAAGACAACTTTTGATTCTACTTATGTTTAACACCGCCTTCGCTGCTCAAGCCATCGCAAGCGATATTTACAGTGAAACCCTATCTGATGGCGAGTTCCCACCAAACCCCAATGACCCTTATGATGAGAACCCATCGTTCCCAGATGAGATTCCCTTACCGATTCCACTGCCAGCACCAGCACCCGCTCCACAACCAACTCCTGGTCAACAACCTACCCCGGGACAACAAACGCCACCGACTGATCCAACTAATCAGCAACCAATACCAGCACCACAGCAACCTGCACCTGCTCCGATTCCACAACAACCAGTTCCAGTGCCACAGCAGCCAGCACCTGCTCCACAGCCAATTCCTCAACACCCGGCACCCGCTCCTGTTCCACAACCAACCCCAGGAGAAGAACCCGATCCAATTCCACAACCAGCTCCGACTCCAGTCCCAGTACCCCAACAACCAACTCCCGTACCGCAGCAACCGGCTCCAACTCCAACTCCGGTTCCACAGCAACCAGCACCGGCACCCGCTCCACAACCAACTCCTGGTCAACAACCAGCGCCAACTCCAGTTCCCGTTCCCGTACCACAACAACCCGCTCCTGCACCCACTCCGATTCCACAACAACCAGTTCCAGTGCCACAGCAACCCGCTCCAGCTCCGGCTCCGGCACCACAACCAGCTCCAACACCCGGCCCAAATCCATCGCAGCCAAGTTCGCAACAATTTAGGTGCGATTTGTTGATTGATAAAACCGGTGTGTACTTGAGCATTCTTGGCACCAGAAACTATATCGCCGTCACTTACATCAATGAATGCGCCCTTTACCAACGAAGTGGAATTGCCCGCACCTGTGATCCTTATAAGCCAGTGACCGTGTTAACTACCGATCAAGTGAAAACGCCAGCTGATATCTCCATTCCACGTGATCGCATTATCACAATTTTAGAAGCGGAAGATCCGTCGCTTTTCTTATGTGTCTCTTTCTTTAGAGGCATCATTTTTAGCGCCGGTAACACAAGAATTATTCTAGTGCAACCGCAACTAAAAACTAAAAAAAGTTTATTCTAAAGTTTGACTACACTGACCTCCTCTGAAAAGCTTTTCAGAGGAGGTTTTCATGAGAACTGCTACACTTATTTCATTGATACTTTTTTCTCTATCAGCGCCCGCCGCTAAAAAGTCTTATCTTTTGCAAATGCAAGTCTCCATCAACGATAAAGTCGTGTCTGCACCGCAACTTGCCGTTCAAGAAGGCGTAAAGGGCTCGATCACCCAAGCTAGTGAATCCGGTGAAAATATGATTGAAGTCATAGCCACGGAAAGTATGCAAGACGATACCAAAGGCATTTTGTTAGAAGCAATCGTTAGCGCCAAAGACGGCCAAGGAAAAAGAGTAGTTCTTTCCAAGCCTAAGATTCTAACCATTGAAAATGAACAAGCTGAAGTCACCATTGTTGAAAAAGATGAAAAAGGTGAGGACAAAAAACTTTCATTTTCCGTAGTGGTGAAAAAGCTGTAGCCTCAGTCGCAACCCTGCCCGCTGCGCTCAACTGACTCTGCGGCGTAACCGATGAGATGTTACTTCCGTCGGTGGAAGTAACGTTAATCAAATCTCGACAGGTCTACTGAATAGTATTGGTTTTTTTAGAGTGGCGAGCTGTGATTTTGGTGTGAATGTTTCCACGTACACTGAAATCGCCAACAACCTCGATGTAAGCCGGATCGAGAAGTCTTACGAGATCTGATAAAATGGTGTTAGTAACATCTTCATGAAAAACTTTTTTGTCGCGGAAGCTATTGATGTAAAGCTTTAAAGATTTAAGCTCCACGCACTTCTTATCGGGTACATACTTAATGTGGATGGTTGCAAAATCAGGGAAGCCGCTACGTGGACAAACGCAGGTAAATTCAGGACAGGTCATTTCAATCTCATAGGGACGATCAAGAGTGCGATTATCAAATGACTCCAATTGGTTTTCTAAAATTTGTTTTTCGCCATAAAGCATTTCGTTAGACATGGATATCTCCTAAAACAGCGGGCCTAAGCACCCGGCGCTCTTTTAATCCTTGCAAAAGATTTTCGGGATTAGTCAAAGAACATAAGATTAATTTCGCCAAATAAAATTCTCGTAACTTTTCGTCGCTAAGAACAACGCTTTCGCGACGGTAAAACTCTCTCGCCTGATACATACTAATGGCAGCAGCTACGGAGATATTAAAACTTTGTGAAAAGCCGTGCATGGGAATAAAAACGGTTCCATCACATTGTTCCAAAATATCTGGGTTTACTCCGCGCTTTTCGTTGCCAAACACTAAAGATACAGGTCGCGAGAAATCCACTTCATAAAGTGGCCGCGCATTTTCAAAGCCAGTTGCGAAGATTTGATAGCCACGTTTTTTAAGTTCAGCGATTCCTTGCAAATCGGACCAGGGAAAAATGTCCACCCACTCGTCAGCGCCTCTGGTTACGCGATTTGCCACTTTAAAACGTTCACTCCGCTGAATGAGATGAACCTCCTGAAAACCTAAGCCTTCAGCACTTCTTAGAACCGCACTAATATTACCGCGATCATAGATATCGGCGAGAATGGGAATAAATTGATTGGTTCTTCCTGTCGCGACAGTTTGAATTCGTTGCAGTCTTTGCGGCGTCAAAAAGGTTTGCAGCAATGATATAATTTGGGTGGGCGAATAAGTATCGCCAGCAATGCTAAACTGCTGGGAGCGAAACTCTTCTAAATAACTGGCATAGCTTGTCAATTGTATCTCCAAGATTGACCTTAATAACGAAGTTTATAAAAAGAGTCAAAGAAGCCATGAATATCGACGTTATAATTCCAACCTATAATCGAGCTAAGTATCTGATGAGAGCGGTCGATTCCGTCTTAAATCAGACTTATCCTGTAAAAAATATCTGGATCATCGACGACGGTTCAACAGATCACACTTCGGTGCTGGTTAAAGCGTTCTCGGATAACCCGCGCGTGCATTATGTTCGTTCTAAAAACCAGGGGGTAAGTTGCGCTCGTAATATGGGGGTAGGTCTCTCACAAAGTCCATGGCTGGCATTTTTAGACTCCGATGATGAATGGCTGCCCGACAAGATCAAATTGCAACTTGAATTGCTCGAACAACATCCTGATCTTCTATTTATTCACGGTGAGGAGATTTGGATTCGCAATGGTGTGCGGGTTAATCCCCATAAAAAACATAAAAAGTTTGGCGGCTATATTTTTGAAAAATGTCTTCCTCTCTGCTTGATCTCGCCTTCCGCAACACTGATAAAGAAATCGGTGCTAGAACACTTGGGCGGCTTTGATCAAACTTTTCCTGTTTGTGAGGATTACGATCTATGGCTTAAATTTTGTTCGCGCTATCCTGTCGGTTTTGTCGAAAAACCGATACTTAAAAAGTATGGTGGTCACGATGATCAGCTTTCTCGCAAATACGTGGCGATGGATTACTGGCGCCTCAAGGCTCTAAGTGAATGTCTGAAATTCCCACATTTAAGTGAACAACAAAAACAGTTGGTGCACGAAGAGATGCGCAGGAAATGTGAAATTCTTCTTCAGGGATTTAAAAAGCACGGCCACATGGAAAAGTACACCGAAGTGCAACTCCTCTACCAGCAGTCCTGCGCTTTTCACTAAATAAAAATAGCTTCTGGATTTCTCGCAAGGTCGGCAGTGATGTTTTTTTGATGGGCTTCAAGAGTACCGCCACCGATTTCTAAAAGCTTGGCATCGCGCCACAATCTTTCAACCACATACTCACCGACGTAACCGTAGCCACCTAACACCTGCATCGCTCGATCGGCGACATTTTTTCCCATAGTCGTTGCCACCAACTTCACGCCATCGGAATCAAGCCGCAGACCGTACTGATCTAACTTTAGTTTGCGAGCCGTCTCATAAACATAACAGCGGGAGGCCATGTATTCGGCGTAACTATCACCGATGTATCGCTGAATCTGACCAAAATCTCTTAAGTGTTTGCCAAAAGCCGCCCGTTCATTGGCATAGCGATTCATCACTTCTAAACTACGTTTCGCAATTCCCAAACTCATCGCCGCTAAAGTTAATCGTTCAAGTTGCAAATTGCGCATCATATGAGTCATTGAATCGCCAAGCTTGCCGACCAGATTTTCCTTTGGCACTTCACAGTGATCAAAAACAAGCTCTGCCGTATTTGAT
>CAYPZY010000186.1:0-6232 GCA_964415155.1 uncultured Bdellovibrionales bacterium | reverse complement strand
AACATCTGTAGGTAAAGTGTAAAGCTGTGATTTGCCTTGGCCTGCGGTTTTATTATAGACCCATTGTAGCTTCGTGGTTTTCCCGCCAAGTGAAGGACCGTAATAGACTACTTTGCAGTGAATTTCCTTATTATTCTGATGCACGAACGACATCTTAAATCTCCACCCTATTCTCTAACGCTCTTCCTAAGGTTCTATGATCAATATACTCTATATCACTACCAATAGGAACGCCATGAGCAATTCGAGTGATGCGAATACCTTTTTCTTTGAGTTTCTTGGCTAAATATAAGGCGGTCGTGTCGCCTTCTAAGTCGGTATCCAAAGCCAAGATGACCTCGGTGATTTTTTTGTCTGCAGTTTCCAGACTTTTATCAATCTTTTCAACAAGTTCTTTGATTTTTAAATCATGAGGAGTAATGCCATCAAGAGGTGAAATCGCCCCTTGTAAAACATGATAACGGCCACGAAAAACGCCAGAAGATTCGACTCGCAAAATATCCATGGGCTCTTCAACAACACAAAGAGAATGGTTATCACGACTAATTTCAGAGCAAAAAAAGCAAAGGTCTTCTTCGGTGTAGGAATAGCAGCCTGGGCACATGCGGACTTTGTTTTGGACTTCTTCGAGAGCTCTTCTCAAACCGACAGAGAGTTCATTGGGAGAGCGTAAAACAAAGTAAGCCAAACGCTGAGCAGTCTTAGACCCTATTCCTGGAAGTTTACTAAACTCATGAATAAGAAGATCTAACGACGGAACTTTTAACATGGACTTAGAATAATCCTGGTAATTTCAAACTGCCAGTGATCTTTTCCATTTCCGCGGCGCTAGTTTCTTTAGCGGTTTTAATGGCTTCATTGACAGCGGTTAATATCAAATCCTGCAACATATCTTTGTCGCCCGCTTTCACAACTTCATCAGAAATAACAAGACCCACAATCTGACTATCGCCTTTAACCTTTACCGTTACAGCGCCACCACCTGAGCTAGCTTCGTATTCACGCTGATCAAGATCATCCTGCAATTTTTTAAGTTTGGTTTGCATTTGATTGGCTTGCTTAACGAACTGTTGCATGCCGCCTGGAAAACCTTTCATGATCTTTTCTCCTTCACGTTTCCATATCTTTTATGGATTCAATTTTTGCTTTAAAATGGGTCTTCACCGATTGTACTAAAGGATTTTGTTCAATCAACCTCTGAGTGTTTTCGGTCGATTCTTTTTTTTGCTTTTCTTCAATAGCATTCAGCGATAGCGAGGCCGTTGCGCCATCGACAATAAATTCCACACTACAATTCATGTGCATTAATGTAACGAGGTAGTTATTCACTTTTTTCACAAAATCCGCGTCGCTAATCTGGCCATGTAAAAACCCATGCGCGCTATCTAAACCAACGACTACTTTACTTCCTTGCAGGGAAATAAAATGTGTATTGGCAAGTTTAGCCCCCATGAGAGCATTAAGCCCGTTTAATTTTTGCACGAAGAGATTCCAATTGGCTTCATTCATGACTTTGGAATCTGTTTTTGCAGGTGCCGCCACTGGAGCCTTCACTGTCGCCGTGGCAGTGGTTGGTTTTGCAGATGGCACTGCCTGTGCTGCACTTTGGGCGCTGCGGGTAGAATTAGGAACGCGCTCTTTTGCCACTGCCGTAGAGGCGGTAGAAGCACCTGATACGGTGGGCACACCAGACGCCAAATTCGCCAAAATCGTTTGTAGATTCTGCACACGTGGCGCTTCTGCCATTCTTAAAAGTAACATCTCTAAAACAAGCTTAGGATCTTGCGCACGAAGAAGATCGGAAACTCCTTTAAAAGTCATATCAAATAACAGATGAATATCTTCGTTAGAAACTTTGCCCGCCAGACCACGCAAAAACTCTACCTCTGATTCGGCCAGATCTAAACCCGAGCTACTCATCTTCACAAACAACAAGTGTCGAATTTCTTCTAATAAATCTTGGGCAAAAGCTTTAGCGTCGTAGCCTGATGCAAAAATTCGCTCAACAATACTAACAAGAAGACGATGCTCACGGCTTACAAGAGCTTCAACAGTTTCCATTAACAATCGGCGATCCGTTAATCCTAAAACCTCAACCACTTTTTCGGTGGTCACATTTTTATCGCAGAAATTGGCGACTTGATCGAGCAAGCTCTGCGCATCACGCATGCAACCTTCGCTCTGCCGAACGATCATCCATAAGGCTGTGGAATCAATTTTGATACCTTCGGCTTCACAAATTTTTTGTAAATGGTCAGCCATTTGTTTTAAAGGAATTCGGCGAAAATCAAAACGCTGGCAACGCGATAAAATAGTCGGTGGAATTTTTTGCACTTCCGTAGTCGCTAAAATAAAAACGACGTGCTCAGGTGGCTCTTCGAGAGTTTTTAAGAGAGCATTGAACGCACTAGTGGTGAGCATGTGAACTTCATCGATAATATAAACCTTCCACTTACCCGATGAAGGCATGAAGTGAACGGTTTCACGAAGTTCGCGAATAGCATCGACACCATTATTGCTAGCACCATCGATTTCGATAACATCAATACTTGCACCACGGAAAATTTCTTGGCAGATATCGCATTCACCACAAGAAATAAAATTTTTAGCATTAGGGCAGCGCAAACTTTTTGCAAGAATACGTGCTGTTGAAGTTTTACCAGTGCCACGCGGGCCAGTGAACAAAAGTGCGTGAGCAAGCCTTGCACTTTTTAAAGCATTCAAAAGTGTTGTCGTGATGTGCTCTTGGCCAACAAGTTCACTAAAATTTTTTGACCGCCATTTGCGGGCTAACACTTGATATGACAATTGATTCCCTAAGCTTAAAAAGGCCAGGCACCCCATATCACATAGAGAATTTGTTACCGTTGCTTCCTCTCGGACCTGGCGGGATTGGCAAACCTGCTATTGTATGGGACCCGGCGCCGTTAAATTAACGGATTAGGTTCAAAGGCGCTAGGTTCTTTTTACTTCTTGCGAGGTGTGTTAGAGAGCTGACAGTGTGACAAAATTTGGAGTCACTTTCATGGTTTACAAGCTTAGCGCCCGGCTTTATCTGCACTTTATCATAGGCTAAATGGCCTAAGCCTTGCACAACTAGTAGTTGGAAATACAAAGTTTTTAAAGATTAAGGATATAAGCTATGAAAAATACAAAAATTTTCGCAATAGCATCGATGTCGCTCGCACTAGGTCTCATCGCTTGCCAAAAAGGTGGCGGTAATTCAGGCCCGACAAGTGGTTTAGGACAACGTCCTCCACTAAATACGCAGCCAACCAACATGCAACGACCTGGTCAACAAACTAATCACACGCAAGATAGCGTGGCTGATGAAATCGTATTTCCAACGGATAAAGGCAACCTCCCTTACAATCCAGCTGACTTCACTCATGTCGCCAACCCTAATGTGGTTCCGAATCTCACTGGTTATAGTGAAAGACAAGATCTCTATTATAGTGATGCCGGTAACGATCGCTTAATGGATTATTTACGCTCCAAACTTGTGGGAATCAAAGATGCTGGCAATACACAGGGCACAGGCGCTCAACAACTAGATAGCAAATCCCAACAAGGGCAACAACAACAGCAGCCCACTGGTCGCTCAGAAGATTTAGAATTAGCTCGCAATATTATGGATGCTTACATCGTTCGCGACAGTGGTAATTTAGAACTTCATATCGCCATCGTTAATAAGGGCGAGTTGATCTACACAAGCAAATATCCAGTTACTGGCGAAGAAAACACTCGCAAGACCGTCAACATGGAGATGGAACCTGAGGATGAATACAGCCGCGAATTTAAACCAATTCTTACTTGTGTGGCGCGCACTCGCTTATCAACTATTCAGACTCCAGATAACGACGCTTGCCAAACAGTTATTGTTAGAATCACTCAGATTGCAACCAACGCTGATGCTTACGTTGTAGTCCGCGATACGCCAGCCAAAATTTTTCTTCACGAGTACACTTCACGCTTACTTTCAAATTTTCAAGGCGATCAAATTATTGATCGTTGGCGCGATCTATTTTTAGAATTGAAAACCTATAATAATCCCCAACTTTCCCAAGATGTTCATAACCCAGCAAAACTGAAATCATTTGCGGTGATCAACGGCATTTCTGGCTTTTCAGTGACCTTTGATAGTTATGGTGGCGCCTTTATCGCCTCTGGAACTCTGGAAACTACAAAAACGGGTGGCCAAAAAGTTAACTTGCCACTTGATTTGGGTCCTCGCATCGGTATTGATGCTACCAATAATATTTCTGAAAGCATCAAACAAGCGACTTTAGTCCGTAATAATGGTCGCGGCATGTTGACGGTTTCCTTACAACTTCACAGTTTAATGTCAGAAAACACAGGCTCGGCTAAGAGCGGCGTATTTTTTCATGAGAAAGGTACTCAACAAAGAAGCATCTTGAATCCAAATGATTTGATGCGAAGAAATATCGCTTATCGCATGCAGGCGCTTACTCATCGTTACAACAGCACGAGATTACAGGCAGCACCTAACCGAACGCTAACCTTTACTGTCGTTCCATCGCTCGTCAACTCGATGGAAATCGGTTTATAAAATTTTTTTCTAACGACTCGTCGCAAACGCTTTGACGAGTCAAATTTTAATATGTGAACATTTTTTCTATGGAAACCATGGAATCGGTAAACATAGCAGTGAAGGAGCGCAAAAAATCTCCTGTCGCCTCAGAGGTCGCAGCTTCGGCAGCGGCTCCAGCGGTAGTAGAAGCTCCTCGTCTTTCAAATTATCTCGATTATCGCAATTATCTTAAAGATTATTACGATTACCGGGTCAAAACGGATAAATCGCGCCGTTCCTATTCTTATGCCGTTTTTTCAGCGGCGGCAGATATTAAATCTCCAAGTTATTTAAAACTGATCATTGAAGGTAAACGCAATCTTTCCCCCGATATGGCGGAAAAATTCGCGAAGGCTCTCCAGTTCAATAAGGTGGAAGGCGATGAGTTTGCCAAATTAGTGCTATTTTGTCAGGCCGAAGATGCTGTGGAACGCAATCGTTACTTTGTGGATTTGATGAACACGCGTTTGGCGCGCAAGATTCAATCTGGAGAAATAGATCGCGCCTCTTGGGAACGCCTTCCTAACTGGTTAAATTGGGTTTTGTACAGCCTTGTTGATCAGGCCGATGTTAAATTTGAGCCAGCAGCTATTTGCACATTATTGGGAAATATCGCTAGCGAAGAGTCCGTTGCCATTGCTTTAGCGCAACTTTTCGACAGTGGGATTCTACGTCGTGAAGTTGATGGCGAAATCGTTAAAGGCAAAGAGTTAATTCCCGCTGCCGCTGCTCAAGATATTCCAGTTGATTTGGTTAGGAAACTGCAAATTGATCTCATGTATTTGGGAATGGAATCTCTATTTAAGTCGGAACCCACTGACCGTGAAATGGGTGCTCTGACAGTAGCGTTAACCGAAGAAGAGTTTAACCAAATTAAATTTGAGGTCAGGCAATTGCGCAAACGCATCGCCAAGGACATCATGTCCAAACGAATCGCCACCAAAGGTGATCGTTTGTATCAATTGAATCTGCAATTATTTCCCTTAAGTGGTAAGGCGTAAATTTGCCTTGAGTGCCCAAGTGGCGCTTTCTTTAAAGGCTTTATTTTCAGAAAAAAATAAAGCCTTGGCAATGGAACAAGCCTATAGGGACAACACACGTACCGAGAGGCTTTTGGGGGGAGGGGCAACCATCGCCAAGGCTTCCGCCAACGTACCGCAGGTCACTGACGTACCACGGGACACTGTAAAGCAAGACGAACGCCAGTTAATTTAACCAGTAAATTAAGTTCAAATCGCGTATAGGGGAAATCAGTTGGTATTAATTTGATTTCTTACTTAAAAACGTCCTCGTGTGCCGACAAAAAGTGTCTATAGTTTTGACAGTTGGAGGTGGATTTCTTTTATGAGACCGCCGATCGGGTTACTAGATAAACACTACTTACATAAATCGTCGACTGTTTTTCGTTTAGGACGATTCTTATAGGAGGGCGAGGGAATCTTTAATACCTCAGCCCATTGCCTTAGAAAGCTTGTACCGTCGCGACCTAGTCGATTGGGATTCGTCAAATAAATGGGATCGCGGCTCGCTTCTGCCAAAGAAATAAACTTTACGCTTTCCTTCTCAAAGACTTTAAGTAGGTCATCCGGCCCTGGACCCGAATTTAGAACAATTTGAAGTAGAGTCCCTTTGCGTTAGTTT
>CAYPZY010000185.1:0-6272 GCA_964415155.1 uncultured Bdellovibrionales bacterium | reverse complement strand
TGATGAAATTGATATCCGCTTGTCGGTAAAGATAAACTTTTTTGGTTTTGTGCTGGCCAATTTTAACTAAGCCAAGACGTTTAAATAATGGATCGAGTTTGCTGTCATCGGCGCTGGCAAATTCAAGAAATTCCATTCCATCTAAACCGACAGGATTTTGTTCCATAGACTCTCCTCTATTTAAAGGCATAGATACCGCAAAATATTTGCTATTTGAACTAGGAAGTCGTTAACGCACAATGACAGCAGCGAGGTATGCACTAAACAAAATTTAAAAAAGTGCTATTTTTAGAACGAATTTCATAGGAGTTAGTAAATGACAGTAGAGTTTAGTTCTGCCGAAGAGAATTCAGGCCTTCCCGGTGTAATAGATATTTCCCCCGAAGAGTTTAAAGGTCGCATTGCCGACGTTGTTCTTATCGACGTTCGTCGACATGACGAATATGTTGGAGAGCTTGGTCATATTCCTGGAGCAAGACTTATAACATTGGATGTTTTGGGAGATGAGTTGGGAGAGTTTTCCAAAGATACGCCTATGGTATTTGTCTGTCGCAGTGGCGGTCGCTCGGGCCGAGCCGCCTCACTAGCCCAAGCCAAAGGTTTTAAAAATGTCTTTAATCTTAAAGGTGGAATGATGTTGTGGAATGAATTACAATATGAGGTAACAACTGAAGAAATGGATTGAGACAGAAAACTCATGGCCGCAAGTTCCCGGGTTTACGTTAATAGAACGTTAAACCTCAAAAAGATAAAATACATTGGCCTCGATATGGATCACACCCTGATCCGTTATAATACCGAAAATTTTGAGGCCTTCGCCCACAAAACGATTCTCGACAAACTGGTAAAACTTAAAAATTACCCGCCGTCGATTCGCAATCTGCAGTTTGATTTTCGTATGGCGATTCGCGGGTTGGTTATCGATTCTCGTTACGGCAATATTTTAAAACTTAATCGCTATGGCTCGATTCGTGTTAGCTATCACGGTACAAAAAAAATTGATTTTTCGGAACAGCAGAAGCTCTACAAAAACACTTATATCGACCTCAGTGATCGCAACTATCGCCCTATTGATACGACCTTTTCTTTGTCCCTCGCCTCACTTTTTGCTCAGCTTGTGGATTTGAAAGACACCAAGGAAGCGAGAGCACTCCCAGGATATGACGTTATAAGTTCAGATTTGTTAGAAGTTTTGGATTTAGCTCATAAAGACGGAACTTTAAAAAATGAGGTTCGCAATAACCTCGAGAAATACATTCTGAAAGATCCTAAGACGGTTGCTGCTTTAGAGCGCTTCAAGAAACATGATAAGAAGATTTTCATTCTTACCAACTCAGATTTTTTCTATACACAGTTGTTGCTGGATTATGCGATCAATCCCTATCTTAAAGCCCACCGCACCTGGATGGATTTATTTGAGATAGTCATCACTAACGCTACCAAACCACGTTTTTTCAACGATAATCTGCGGTTTTTTAAAGTGAATCCCGAAAATGGTACGATGACTAATTACGAAGAGCCGATACGCTCAGGTATTTACCAAGGTGGTTGCGCCGAAACTTTTGTCGAAGATTTAGGACTTAGCGGCGATGAAATCTTGTACGTCGGAGACCATATTTATGGCGATATTCTTCGCTTGAAAAAAGACCAAGCGTGGCGAACCGGCTTAGTTGTCGAAGAGCTTCACGAAGAGGTAGAAAGCAATAAAAAAGCCGATCCCTTGCAAGACCAGATTGATGAACTGATGTTAGATAAAGAGCGTCTTGAAGATGAGTATGTGCGGCTCACTACCGAGAGTGTCGATCTCGCCCGTCCCGTCGCCGACAATATCTTAGATAAATTTCAAAAGGAAATATCGAGTTTAGATTCCCAAATCGCCGGCCTCATTCGCGATCAGCAAAAGCTTTATAGCCATCGTTGGGGACGCGTTTTTAGGGCCGGTAACGAAGAAAGTCTTTTCGCGCATCAAGTGGATCGCTTTGCTTGTGTCTATATGGCTTACCTTAATGACCTTCTTGATTGCTCGCCTCGCACTTATTTTCGCGCCAAACGTCGCCCACTTGCCCACGAGCTTTAGCGCTCACCCCGAATGCACTGCTTCCTGAGCGATTCGTCGTTGTGCTAACCAAAAATTTCCAATATACAAGCAAACCTCTTTTGATGTAGAGTTCATGCAAACCCCAGCTGGTACAAGTTTTGACCTGACTTTGGGTGTTGATGATTGTAATGCCACCATAGGTAGCGCAACGGGTAACGCAAAACTTGATGAGGACTTGATCCATGAGACAGGTACCGGAAAGTCAAAAATCTTCTTCTCCGTATTCGGATCAGCATACATATCTTATTATTGGTAACGGTCGTGTCGCTCGGCACGTGAAGCATTATTTTTCATTATTGGATATTAAATTTTCTCATTGGTGGCGTGGTAGTGGTGAGGATCTCCGGCAAATGCATCGACCACGCTCAACGGTTTTACTTCTTATTAATGATTCCGCAATTGTCACCTTCCTTAAAACTCATTCTTATCTAAAAAATGATAGTCACGTAGTACATTTTTCTGGAGCCTTGGTGGATTCGGAGATTATAGGTGCGCATCCCTTGATGACATTCTCGTATGATCTCATGACGTTAGACGAATATAAGAATATTCCGTTTGTTATGGATAAGGAGCAGCAACAGAGGCAGGCCGCTGCCTTTCCGGGACTTCCTAATAAATTTTACTTTTTAGACGGCGAACTTAAACCGCTTTACCATAGTCTTTGTGTTATGGCCGGTAATTTTACGGTCTTACTTTGGCAAAAATTTTTTAAAAGTCTCGAGGAGAAATTCGATTTGCCAGCGGTCATCGGCAAACCTTTTATGGGAAAGATTTTCGCCAATTTAAATAGTGACCAACAAACGGCGCTAACAGGCCCGCTTAGTCGCGGGGACACTAAAACTATAAAAACCAATTTAGAAGCGCTGGCAAATGATCCCTATCAAAGAGTTTACAAGAGTTTTGTAGAAGCGTTTGGGATGGAGGCATAGATGACGACCTTGGATTTTCAACGAAAAAAGACGGCAGGCGAAAAAATCACAATGGTGACTTGTTATGATTATTGGTCAGCGCAAATCATCGATCGCACTGATATTGACTGTATCTTAGTGGGCGATAGCCTGGCCATGGTCATGCACGGGCACTCGTCAACTCTTCCCGCTACGGTCGACATTATGAAGTTACATGTCGAGGCGGTAAGTAGAGGCGCACCCCAAAAATTTATTATTGGAGACATGCCCTTTTTGTCTTTTCGAAAGGGACTAAAACCAGCAATGGATGCCGTCGAAAAGATTATGACGAGCGGTGCTCACGCGGTGAAATTAGAAGGTGTTTGGGGCCATGAGCAAATTATAGAGCATATCGTTCAGTCAGGCGTCCCAGTCATGGGCCATGTCGGCTTGACTCCTCAGTCCGTGCATCAATTGGGTGGGTACAAAGTTCAAGGACGTACGACGTCGGCGGTAGAGGATTTATTGGCACAGGCGCAGAAGCTCGAACAGCTGGGTTGTTTTTCAGTGGTCGTAGAGTGTGTTCCCCATACGGTTGGGAAATATTTAGCGGAACGAATTAAAATACCTGTTATTGGTATTGGTTCTGGAGCGGCGGTTGATGGGCAGGTTTTAGTTCTTCACGATATGTTGGGATTTAACTTAAATAAGACACCAAAGTTTGTTCGTCGATACGTAGATGGCGCGAATATAATTTCCACAGCCTTACAGAGTTTTTGTCGAGATGTGAAAAACGTAGATTTTCCGTCACACCTGGAGGTTTATCATGACAGTAACGTTTAGTGATTTAGGAAAATGGAAAGAGTTGACGAGAACAGCGAAGTATAAAAGTCAGACAGTCGGCTTTGTGCCAACGATGGGTGCTCTTCACGAAGGACACGCCTCCTTATTTCATAGAAGTGTTTCAGAAAACAACATTACCGTAGCGAGTATTTTTGTTAATCCAACCCAGTTCAACAATCCAAATGATTTGGAAAAATACCCATCGACGTTAACAAGTGATCTTGAAATGCTAACAGATATCGGCGTTGATTACGTTTTGCTTCCGATGGCTGAGGATATGTACAAGGATGATTACAATTACAAATTGACAGAGAGTAAGATTAGTCATTTGCTTTGCGGTAGGTTTCGTCCTGGCCACTTCGAAGGGGTCATGACAGTTGTTCTCAAATTACTCAATTTGGTTCGTCCCACCCACGCCTATTTTGGTGAAAAAGATTATCAACAATATTTGTTGGTTAAAGGAATGGTCGAGGCACTTTTTCTAGACGTAGACATTGTTGCTTGCCCGACCGTAAGAACCGACGCAGGATTGGCTTTGAGTTCTCGCAACATGCGCTTAAATGAAGGCGAAAAACTAAAAGCTCAGATTTTTGCAGATGAACTAAAATCTTCGAGATCTTGCGAAGATGTTGCCATGTTTTTAAAAGATAAAGGTTTTAAAGTGGATTATATTGAAGAGCATTTCGGCCGTCGCTTTGGTGCGGTTGAGGTAGGTTCAGTGAGGTTAATTGATAATGTTCAGCTCTAAAAATATCTTATTTAAAGTATCCTCTTCCATCGCTGCGTTCAAAAGTGCCGCTTTGGTTTCTAAGCTTGTGCAAGCAGGACATTCTGTTCAAGTTGCTTGTACAGAGGATTCTTTAAATTTCGTCGGAGCTGCAACTTGGGAAGGGCTAACGAGTAAGACGGTTTTTTACGACGTATTTAAAACTTCGCAAATGATGGAGCATATTCACCTCAATAAGTGGGCTGACCTTTGTATCCTTTGCCCTGCCACGGCCAATACCATCAACGCGATGGCCGCGGGTATTGCTAACAACGCAGTTACCAATCTTTTTTTTGCCCTTGATTTTTCGAAACCTTATTTCGTAGTTCCTGCAATGAACGACAAGATGTACGCACATCCGGCAACAGTAGAATCTCTTAAAAAATTGAGGAGTTGGGGTTTGTATATTTTCGAGCCGTCAGCTGGGCGCTTAGCTTGTGGTGACGAAGGTCAGGGGAAAATGATGGAGCCTGATGAAATTATCAAACGCCTTAGAGAATTTTATGATTTAAGAAGAGGTCCCTCAGTCCTGGTGACGGCTGGAGGAACTCGCGAAAATTTAGACGGAGTTAGACAAATAACCAACATGAGCACGGGGGCAACGGCAAAAGTCATAGCCGATGAGTTAATAAAAGATAACTTCACGGTAACCTATTTGAAATCACAGGGAGCGGCGACTCCGAGCGGTGACTGTAGAGTGATCGAGTATTCCGACTTCTCTTCGCTGAAAGCAAACCTGTTTGGTCTTTTGCGAAGTGACGATTTTTCGGCGGTAATACATGCGGCGGCAGTTAGTGATTTTTCAGTGGATAAAGTTTTTGTCGACGGTGTGGAATCACAAGGTGGAAAACTTTCTTCAAAAGGGGAGCTGGTCGTTCATTTTAAAAATAATGAAAAACTCATTAATTCTATTAAGTCCATTAGCAAAAACTCATCTGTAAAACTTGTTGGCTTCAAACTCACAAACGGTGGTCCTTATTTAGAAAAGGTTGAAAAGGTGTTTAACGATGCCCAAGCTGATATCGTCGTACATAACGATTTAGGTGACATTAATGCCAACCAGCATGTAGGAACTATTTTTACAAGGGACGAAAAAATTAGGTTTTCAACGAAACAAGAGTTGGCATATAACATTTCCGCGCAACTCCAAATAGCAACAAACAGGACAAGGCCACAAACAGAGGTGAATTTATGATTCTGTGTTTAGATGTTGGTAACAGCCAAATTTACGGGGGCATTTTTGATGACGACAGCAAACTAAAGTTGTCATTTCGAAAGGGTTCTAAAGCGAACTCATCATCTGACGAGCTTGGACTTTTTTTAAAAGGGGTTATGCGAGAGAATGAAATAGATCCAAAAAAAATTCGCCATGTCGCTGTTTGCTCGGTGGTGCCTGCTTTGGATCACACAATTCGCAATTGTAGTAAAAAATATTTTGGCTTGACCCCATTTTTTCTTCAAGCAGGTGTCAAAACCGGCTTCAAAATCAAATATAGAAATCCAGTGGAGGTTGGTGCTGATCGCATTGCGAATTCCATTGCGGCCGCCCATCTTTTTCCAAACAAGGACATGATCGTTGTCGACTTTGGAACGGCTACGACATTTTGTGTGCTTAGCAAAGATAAAGAATATCTTGGTGGTGTCATCATCGCAGGTATTCGCACCTCGATGGAAGCTC
>CAYPZY010000184.1:0-6286 GCA_964415155.1 uncultured Bdellovibrionales bacterium | reverse complement strand
GCCTTGAAAGTTTCGCTGCCGCCCGCGCCTCTCCCTCAAGAGCTGACATTGAGTCTTTGGCGACTTGTGCAGAAACTCCTCCCAGTTGCGGAGTATTCATTTTCTCAATAACACTCTTGATGACTGCGGTTGGATTAGGACCGCGAGTTTTGGGGTCTGCGTTTAGCCATTTGGTGAGATCGCCGTGGCTGCGTTTGCTGATTTCTTCCGAGGCCCATTCACTATAGATTTTTTCCATAGCCTCTTGTGATAAACTCTTACCGCTGGACATCTGATCAAAGAGCCGACTGTTAAGTCCATCGACATCAAAGTCGGAAGCAGCTTTAAGTAGAAATTCTTTGTAGGATGTTGGAAGTTTGGAGTAGGGCGTATTGGCGATGTCAATGATTCTACTTTTAGGAACGTCTCCTTGAGATATAGCCCTCGGGATACCGGTTAATTCGTCGACAAGGTGAGCGGGAGCAAAATTTTTAGAGGGAAAGTGTTTGTATTTTTCCTTAAAAAAATCGCGTTCTCTCTCGAGATTGTTGCTCATGCTTTTAAGTTCTTTAAGTTGCCTGCCTGCCTCTTCTGCGGACTTGGATGTTTTGCTAGCGATTTCCATCTCGACTTCGATTGATTTTAACCTAGCGTCGTAATCGGATAGCACCTTTTCATAGGATCCAGCGCCCTTAGAAATGTTCTTATGAAGAGCTTCCAAAATCTTTTCGCGTCCCTTGGCAAGTGTCTGTTGGCGAACGTATTGTCGATAAAATGCCGACGCCGAAGTAAAACCAGCACCTCCCATTGCACCGTACTTGCCGCGTTTTAATTTGGCATCACAAGCGTTCAAATTATTTTCGCTACGACAAAAGATGCTGCGAGCGATTTCCTCTATAAAATCAGGATCGGTGCACTTTTTGGGAGGTACTTTACCGTGAACAGATAGGGCAAATGGAAGGATCAACAGGATTAACCAAAACTTCATACTTGAGTATAAGATTTTATAGGCATTTCTGACAATAGACTAAGGTCTTGTAAAGGTCGCAAACTAGTGTCGACATTGGCTAAAAACTCTTTTTCCTCGTTAATCGCCTACCTACAAAAATCTTGTTTAGGTGCCTCACCCTACGTAAGCTTTAAAAAAGGGGAATGGAAATGAACCAGCACGGAAGGATCGTAACTCTATTTTTAGCTGTGCTTCTTCCGCTGATAGTTGCCGCTGCTATCGCACTTTTATTTCAGTCTAACAAATCCAAATATACTTTTAACGTGCAAAATGCGTTAAAGATTATTCGTTCTAATCTCTATGTGCATCTTGATGAAAGCGTGGGTTGGGGATACACAGTCGCCGACGCTAGTAACGGCAATCTTTCCTGTTTGCGTACGAACACGGACTGCTCCGCAATGGCTGCTCAAAAAAATGCGATAGCAGTGGTTCGCACTATTGCCGACGATGTTTACATGGATAATCTTACTTCTCCTACACGTGGAATGACTTTAGATGGCCGGCAATGCTCCACTTACAGCGCAGTGAATTCTGATCCTCAGTGCCCAGTGAAAATCACTGTCACCTGGAAGCCCGTGTGTTTGGGTGCGCCCTGTCTAAATCCACCGTTTCTTTTAGAAGTGAAATTTACTTATACCCCACCAGTTGGAAAGGTGGCGATCGATACATCAAAATATGATTTTAGTTTGTCGAAATAAGATTTACTGCCAGCGACCGACAAAACCGGGAGTACTCATGATTTTGTCGGTAGTGGTGCCGTCACCTAACTGACCAACATTGTTTTTGCCAAAACAATAAACTTTTTCATCGGCGATGGCGCAAGAGTGATGAGTTTCATCAATGGATCCACCCGCAAAGTAGGTGACAGTTCCTGGGATTCCGCTCACTAAGGTTGGTGTTGGCCAATTAACGCCGAGAGCACCGGTACCATCACCAGGCATACCCATATAGTTATAGCTGTCATTGCGTCCCCAGCACCAAAGTTTGCCGGCGGAGACCGCACAAAAACTTAATGCAATTCCACCTACCATCGAAGCGCCAGTGAGATTTATAACATCGCGAGGAGAATTGTAAGATGCCATGTAATCTGTAGGACCAAGTCCAAGTGCGCCCCAGTTATCACCCCAACATTTTAAGGAGCCAGTATTCAAAAGTGCACAAGTGGTCATACTTGTCGTTGCCAGTTGCACAACACCAGAGCCAGAGCCGAGAGTATCTGTCTGAATAGGTCTAGGATTACAACGTAAAGCTGGGTTACCAGGAACCGAAGTAACATCCCAGGGCGAACAAACTTTATAAGAGGCAGGATCACTACCGAGCACGCGTACACCCACCGCGAAGGGGTCGACCACGCCACCGCGTTGATCGTTTCCTCCCCAGCATTTGACACCGCCATCAACGACAGCGCAAGTGTGGGAGAGACCAAGAGCGATACTGGTAACGCCGGTATTTAAATCCAGTACTGGTCGCGCTAGAGGGCCACCGCCAAACGCATCGTATATTAGTGGTGCCGGGTCTTGATAACCGAGTTGACCGCGGCCATCGGCTCCCCAACAATAAGCTTGCGCATTTGCGACAGCGCAAGAGTGAACAACGCTCGTATAAACTTGCGTGACACCCGAAAGGAGTGCGCCGGTGCCAAACACATAAACCGAAACGGGTGTTTCGACGGGACCTGCAGGCCAAGTGCCGACTTGTGACCACAAATTATCACCCCAACATTTTACGTTTCCGTTTTGCACGGCACATGTGTGATTATAGCCTGCTGAAAGTTGAGTGACGCCAGTTTCTAGAGTGGGAACTTTTAACGGAATCGAACTGTAAGGCAAAGCGGCTGGTTGACCTAGCTGTTTAAATTCATTGGAACCCCAACACCAAACAGAGCCATCAGCAATGGCGCATGTGTGCTCTTTACCCACAACCACTTTAGAGGCTTTAGGTAGAGCCATTGGCCTTATCGTGAGGCCAGCTACGTTGGAGGCAATAAAACGGGAAGTCTGTCCCGTAGCCGATGCTTTGTTAAGTGCCACGCTAATTTTGATAACTTGTGGATTGAAACATGGAGCTTTGCAGATGGGTTCCCAATTAATACCAACATTGATTTTGCAAGTCGCGGCATCATTGCAAACAGAACCATCAGGAAAGATTCCTCGTCCGTTGGTTGTGTCAGCAACAATTTCATTATTAGCATTGCGAACAATACTAATAGGCTTCGCGATTCTCTCGCACTCAGTGCCGTTGAGAATACAAGCAAAGCTTGTGTTTGCCGGATCTTTTAAAGTTTTTAGCCAAGAATCTTGATCTTCGATGTATGCAGTCAAGTTCTGCTGGAAAATATCAATCGCTAATTTTGTTTCAGCATCATTTTGAATTTGCTTTGTTTGCACGGATGTCGCTACTAATCCAAGCGTAGCCATGCTCAAGATGCCGACCAAAATCACGACATCAATCAAACCTCCACTACCCTTACCTGGCGTAAATCTAACGTGCAAATTAGCCATGATATCTTTTCGGCTATTCGTAGCAATACTTTAGTCGTGTCTCGCTTTGAGACAATTTCTAAGGAGTAGTGAATTCAGTGAGCACCTCTTTACTAGTAAGCGCCCGCTTCCACAACTTAACTTCGTCGAAAACCCCAGGAAACGGCTTATAGGTGCCGGAGTCATTTTCTGCACCTACAAGAACGGATTCACCACTAAATACGTTAGGACCGTTATAACTGAGAGAGTCAACTTGCACTGAATCGATATAAAGCTTTATGGTGTTGCCATCCCAAGTTCCTAAAACATGGCGCCATACCCCGTTTGCTAAAGGGGCTGAACGCACGCAGCGGCTGGCGCTGGTCTCTGCTAAACAAAACTCATAGCGACCGGAACTCTCGACGCGAAGGATATAGCTACTAAAAGAACCTGCCCGGCGAAGCGCAATAACTCCACCTGCGACACCGGCTTCCTCACGTTTTGCCCAGGCGGCCACAGTAATGTCTGTTGGTCTCATCATTGAATTGTTTGGCACTTCAATCCAGCGATGATTAGTCGATGCGAATTGTAAGGTACTACCAATTCTACCAGCAACATATTGAAGAGCACCAGCGAAACAACATGAGTCCTGAGCCACTCTTCCATTATTTCCATAGCCGGATTGATCATTGATAAGTGTATTGGTCGGAGCTGTTGTGGCTAGTGCGCCTTCAAGTTTGTAATTCAATACCAAATCGACATCACCGTTTTGAGCGTAACGTACGACTTTGCGAGTAATCACTCGCGGTTCCACGCCGGTGGGAGTGTTTCTAATGGTTATCGTTATTTCAACTTGATTGCGGGTGCAACTGACACAAAGTGGGCGCCAAGTTAATTCCGCACGTAAGGGGCAGGCACTATTTCCCGCTGCAGAGTAGGTGTTGCAGGCTCCGGAATCTAACGTGTAACCTGCGGTCGCAGTGTTGGTGTTGACGAACACCGCTCCGGCAGTATCCAGCAAGTCAAAGGTTCCGCCAGATGCCATAGTGCAATTGCCTGCCTGCGCGATAGCGGGAAATTTTGCCGGGTCCTTGATGCAATCAAGATTGGTGTTTGTTGGGTCGTCGACGGTGAGGCGCCAGGCTTGTTGATTGTTGATAAGATTCACAATAGAAACGAGCAATTCTTGATTTCTCTCTGCCATGTTTGCGACTTGCTGTTGTTTGAAATAACTTTGTAGAACTTGGCCAAACCCTGCCATCACAAAAAGAAGTAGCGCGGTCGCTATTACCGTCTCAATGAGAGAAAATCCCTGATTATCTTTTATTTGCATACTCCACTTAATGATACTCAAAGCTCGCTAAAGCTGCATCAAATTTTC
Source organism: uncultured Bdellovibrionales bacterium (assembly GCA_964415155.1). Classification (GTDB taxonomy): domain Bacteria; phylum Bdellovibrionota; class Bdellovibrionia; order Bdellovibrionales; family SG-bin7; genus CAYPZY01. The sequence continues at coordinate 1,458 of CAYPZY010000184.1, read as the reverse complement.
ATTCACTTAATTTGGGACGAGGCCAAGATCTCGGCGTGCACCAAAATTAGATTGTTTGGCTTTGCAGGCTTGGGATTTTATGTCTGTAAGTAACCTCTTGCTAAACACGCGGGGCAAAGTTATTGTAAGCGCATGGAAAAACAACCGGCTCTTGCCTTGATCGCTCATGATAACAAAAAACTAGCGATGATTGATTGGGCCAAGTCTAATAAAGAAAAATTAAAGAAGTACAAGTTGTTTGCCACAGGTACTACTGGCAGTTTGTTGGAAAAAAAACTTGGGCTTAAAATTAAAAAATTTAAAAGTGGGCCTTTGGGTGGTGATTTACAGATAGGGGCGGCAGTCGCCGAAGGGAAAATTCAGCAGATTATTTTCTTTATGGACCCGCTCTCACCACATCCCCACGACGTCGATGTAAAGGCACTATTACGTGTCGCTGTATTGTACGATGTTCCTATCGCCTGTAACCGACAGTCGGCTACTTTGATTTTAAGGTAAGTTTTTATGGCGTCGTTTTTACATCGACGGTCAAGCTTACGAACTCGTTGTTTTCTGTGACAAGTCCCTGATCCTTACCAAGAGAAAGAATATGTTTCTTTAACCAAACTCGATAGAAGTGGAGATCTCCAAAGAGTTTAGTAAAGAATTTGAGATCTTGTTTTGAATCAACAATCTTAATTCGTTTTTCTCGAGCCGTTTTAAGTTCCTCTTCGTTGGGAAAACTATAATATTTTCCGTCGGCAATGACTTGATCTTGCCAGGTGATTTTTTCGCCAAAGCAGTATTTCATTAAAAATGTTTCTACCAATGCTGTTCCGGCCAGATAGTTGCTGGCAAGATTGTGAAAGGCTGATTTTTCATAATCAAGATCAAAAGTCGAAGTTTCGATAATAGCCCCAGTATCCCAATTTGCGTCTATCTTATGAAGAGTATAACCACTTTGTTTATCGCCATTCATCATCGCGCGGAAAGTGGGAAGTAGGCCTCGGTAGTTTGGCAAAAGGCCGGGATGAAGTTTTACCAACATGCGTTTATCTTGCGAAAAGTAGTCAAGAAGTTCGGTTTTGAATTTTTGTGGCGAGCGAACAGAAATACCTAAATCGATGTGCAGGGCTTTGATGTGCTCAATAAATTTCGGGGCATTGATGTCATCAATTTCAACTATCGGAATATCAAATTTCTGATTGATTTGGCTCGGTCCCATAATATGGCGAAAATTTGCGTCTAAGCGATCAAGTAAAGGAAAAACGCTTAAGTTAGGAAGGAGCCTTTCGAATAAGCTCAATTTTTTTAATTCCACATGTTTACTTTTAAAGTTCACATGATCAATTGGCTTATAAATAAAAAACTCAGCGTCTTTGGCATAGGTATGGAGAACCTCGGTGACGATGAGGTGAGAGACAATGTCATTTCCTAAAAATAAAGCGACTTTTGGTTTTGATTTTTTCATTTTCTTTT
>CAYPZY010000183.1:0-6288 GCA_964415155.1 uncultured Bdellovibrionales bacterium | reverse complement strand
GTGACTAATCTACAAAATAAAACCAGTGAACATATCGACACACAATCGGTTATGGATAAAGTCCGTGTCGAACTGACAAATTCTGGTCGCGTGGCTTTCGTTGATAAAGAGGCACGGGAAGATGTTGCCAACGAATACGAATATCAAAATTCAGGAATGGTTGATCAAACCTCTAAAAAAACGGCGGGCGGTCAGATTGGGGCCGATTATATTTTGAATGGCCGTTTAGACTCGATTACTAAAGAAGTTGGCAAAGATAAAACAGTTTATTACAAAGTCACATTGAACCTGACAAATCTTAAAACCAACTTGATCGAGTGGACTAATCAAAAGGAACTACGAAAAAACTTTAAGAAAAAACGCATCGGTTTATAATTTCTTACGGTGTTAGCAAAAAGATTTATTTTATTTTTTGTTCTCGGCGTTTCGCTTAGCGGCTGTGCCACCTATGAAATGAAGGTGGCCAAAGCCCGAAGTGATATCATGGCCGGCAAAGCTGGCGAAGCCGCTAATTTTCTTGAGCCTCTTGCCACCAAAGAGGGTGACGATCAACTCGTCTACCTCTTTGAATACGGTACTGCCCTTCAACTTGCTGAAAAATACAAAGAGAGTAACGATGTCTTCTTGAAGGCCGACAAAATGTCGGAGGTAAAAGATTATCATAGCCTTACACGCATCGCTGGTTCAATGCTTCTCAGTGAGGGAATGGTTCAATACAAAGGCGAAGACTACGAGAAGGTCATGATCAACGCATTGTCTGCTATCAACTACCTAATGTTGAATCAGCCTGATGAAGCCGCCGTAGAAGCTCGTCGGCTCAATGAAAAATTAAATCATTATCGAAACGACGCCAAAAAACCTTGGCAACAAAGTGCGCTCGCTCGTTACTTGTCTGCTATGATTTGGGAATCTGCCGGTAGATACGATGACGCCTATATTGATTACGAAGAATGTTATCGCTTGGACCCAGAAATATCTTTGTTGCCTGGTGATCTCATTAGGATGTCCAAGAAATCACGGCGAACAGATGCCTATGAAAAGTGGAGTAAACTTTTTCCCACAGTGAAATACGTGAAAGAGTGGGATGATAGCTCTTACGGTGAAATCGTTTTGATTTATCAACAAGGATGGGGGCCGGTAAAGCGACCGAATCCGCAGCACTTTACTTTTCCAATGCTATTTCCGACGTGGTCACAAACCTTTCGAGCGCGTTTGACTGTCGATGGTGATGTCACTGCCGACTCAGAACCAGTTTACAATATTAGCCAAGTATCCATCAAAAATTTCAACGATGAGATGGGTTCGCTCATTGCACGTCGAATAGCAGGTATAGCGACCAAAGCTATCGTTGCTGATCAAATTCGTCAGCGCGATAAAGCGCTCGGCGACATTGCCTATATCGCCATGCGCTTATCAGATCAAGCCGACACTCGCCACTGGTCAACTCTGCCAGAATCATTTCAAATCGCCCGCATTCGCGCGCCCGCAGGAAAACACAAAGTCAAAGTCGATGGCATTGATCGCGGTCGCCAATTAACCGGTGATTTCATGGATGAAAAAGAAGTCGTTGTTAAGCCGCGAAAAATAACATTTCTGAACTGGCGTTCTGTGCGCTAATTGTTTTTTCAGGAATAATTTTCATAACGTTCCGAAAAATTTGAATCTTTAAGAGTGATAAAATAGACACTCAACTATGAAAACGTTTTTTTTAGCTTTAATCGCAGCTTCAACTTTAATCGCCTGTCATAAAAACTCGGAACTGCCGCCACCACCGCCGTCGGCACCACTTCCACCGGGGCAACCTCCAAACGTTCCTACCTTTTCCCAGCAGGAAAAAATTCGCGATTACACACACGTAAAGCGAAGCGAACAAAATCTCGAAAAATTAGGTCTGCGCTTTAAAAAACTCAATGTCGGCAAGTGGGTTGATGTCGAAGGTCCGAAACGTCAATCGGTCTTAAGGGTTCACGTTCGTTATGAATGGGACATGAGCTTCTTTCCACAAAATAAATCAAACAAAGAACAGATGGAAGGTTATCTCGAAGCCTACGTACAGAACGTAAGGACTTATTTCGAGAAGTACGATCAAAGACATCGTCTGGCTGGCAATCCCATTATCTTTTTAGGATTGCCTGACGATCAAAGAAGTGAACTAAGCGATAAATCTTTTTTAGCGGACTTAATGCTGTCGCGTTTAAGACGCTAATTACTTAGCGCCAAATACCAGAGAAACCGTAGCAAGCACATTGATAGTGTCTTGCACCGTTTTAAACGGCACGCCTGTTGTGGTGGCATCGAAAGCTTTATTGTATTTAAATTTTAACCCAAACAAGAAATTTGAACGAACTTGGAAGTCTAAACCGCCTCCCAAATAGAGAGCCATCGCACTAGCACTATAGTCAGTGGCCAAATAGGTTAGCTTATTACTTAGTAAGCCGGCACCCCCTGAGACGTAATAAGCGACCGTGCCGTCGCCGCCAGTGTAGTAATCAACGCCGACAGACAAGTCGGAATGTTTTAATTTGTAAGTGCCGTCGTGGGAGCTCAAAAGATAGGAAAGGTTAAAGGCAAGATCGCTAGCTATAAGGTAAGAGAATATTGCACCCCCGCCTAAGGCATTTTGGCCATTATTACCGATGTCTCCTAAAGCCGAGATGTTGCCGCCGATAACACCAACGCGGATGTCGCCCTCATCGATGGCAAAAGCTGAGACAGAAAAAACAAAAACTAAAGATGCAATTAAACTTTTAAACATGGGTGCCTCCAAAAATAAAAAACCCCTGGCAGTTACATTACCAAGGGTTTTTCTTATTTAACAAGATCTATAACAGATCTGGAAGCGCTTAGTTGTTTAAGCTTTTATTTGAGCTAGGAAGATTTGGTGTCTCTTCGTCTCTAAAACCAGCATTTAGATCAGTAGCTGTTTTTTCAGCAGCTGAAGCAACGCGATTCTCTAAGCTCTGTTTTACATCTTCAAAAACAGGTTTAGCAGATTCCATGACCGGCTCTTTATAAGGAATAGTTTTGGTCATGTATTCTTTCGGGAAAGCACCAAGTTTAGCCAAAAAGCTAGAAATGCTACCATTACCATTTTGAATGATTTCACGAAGAGTGAAAAGCGGAGCATAGTGAGAAGCTTTCTTTTCAGCTTCGAAAATAATTTGAGTAAGTGTAGCGGCAGTAATGTCGTTTTTGGTTTTATTATCAATAACCATCACTTCTTCGTTACTGCGAATCATTTTAGCGATATCATCAAGAGTAACATAACAACTTTGCTGAGTGTCGTAGAGCTTACGATTCTGGTAGCGCTTAATGATCTTGGTTTTGCCACTTACCTTATTGCTTGTTTGTCCTTGAGTTTGCACTAGACCCCCCATTTGGAATCCCCTTTTAAATTAAAGGCTTAACGCCTTTATTTCGTGTTCGCCGAGACAATAGCCCCTAACGCCACAGCCTGTCAAGGGGTGAACAGGACAAATTCGGCAAATGCAATTTTTATAGACACAATACAGTATCTATATAGAATCTATGACTCTTTTTAAAACGAAAAGGTTAAATTTATTACCCTTAATCGATAAAGTTTTCACATAACTAGCCGATAGTCTAGGCAGGAGCAATCCGATCTTTTGGTCGGTAAAATCGAATGTCTAAGACTGCTACAACACGCATAAAAACCACAGATATCCTTGGCTCCTTAATACTTTTTACATTTTGCTCCTACCTTTCCTTGAACATCGTGGCAAATGAACTCCGGGACCATAAAGGCCAGGACGTTAGGCGGGGTGCCGAAACTCTCGCATTGCAGCTTTCGGGCGCCAGCAAACTCACGGCTAAACGGGCGATCGCGTCAGTTGATGGTAAGGTATCAAAGGTTCCAGGCCTTAGGCTAGGTGAGCAGGGTGTGATTAGCAGCGACCCCTGGGGTGTTCCGTATCAATACAAGTTCATCAAAGATTCGCGTGGACATGTGCGTATGGTTGCGGTCTGGTCCTATGGCCCCAATTCGCGGCCTGATACGGCTCCGCAAGTGCTGGAATACGACATGATCAAAGTCGAACCGAACCGCTTTTCTGGCGACGACTTTGGTTTCATAAAAATGGTTGATAGTTCAGATAATAAATCATCGCAATAAGCCGTCTAAAAATCTCTGAAATATTAAAGATCTAATTTTTATACACCGATAAATCTTTAGACAGATTTTGCTGTTTGAAAGAGGATCAAAATGAAATGCCAAATCAGGGGACCGCTAATAGCCGTAGCTTTATCCTTGGTGGCGTGCGCGAGTTTTGAGAACGTTCCATCTCAGCTTTTTCAGAAAGATTCCAACGTTAAAAAACAAGAAGGCACCCCGCCTTCCTATTGGGTTGAAAATGAAGGGGATCCTCTTCATCGTCGCTCACAAGCGGATTATCATTTCACTTTGGGAGAAACTTATTCAAACGAAGGCCAGTCTGAAAAAGCTATCGAAGAATTTCGTCATACCCTTGTTTACGATCCGAATTCCCCGCTCGTTTACTTTCGTCTTGCCAAAGAATATGTGCGGTTGGGTTTGATTTCCGAGGCGATTGAGCAGGCGGAAAAAGCCGTTAATCTTGATTCAAAAAGTTTAGAGCAGAGATTCCTTTTAGGCGCGCTTTACTCATCAATGAAAATGTATGAAAAAGCACGTGGTCAGTACGATGAAGTTTTGAAAATTGATTCTAAAAACGCCGACGCCCAATTGTATATTGGCGCTTTACTTGCCGAAGAAGGCCGCTTTGATGACTCGGCAAAATATTTTGAAAATCTCTCCAAGAATCCAAAGTTCAATACGCCATTTTTAGCCTGGTACTATATTGGCAGAATTCGTCTCCAACAGAACACTGACAAGTCAATCGATCAGGCGGAAAAAGCTTTACAGAAATGTCTGACCTTGAAAAGTGACTTTCCCGACGCGGCTCTAGCACTCGCGAGCATTTACCAGGCTAAACACAAAGAACAAAAAGCCATCGATCTTTTAGCTTCGTTTCAGGATAAACACGGACCTAATGCCGCTATCGCCGAAACACTGGCACCGCTTTTAATTAACCAAGAAAAGTATGACCAAGCTTATCAGCAGTTGGAAATCGCTTCTGAGGCAGATCCTGAGGATTTAAATATTGTCCTTAAAATGTCGCACATATTATTTTCGCAGAAAAAATATGACGCCGCTATCTCGCAATTAGAAAAACTTCTCAATAAGGTTCCGGATTCAGATAAGGTTCGCTACTTTTTGGCTGCTGTTTATATGGAAAAAGGCAATCTTGAATACGCGATCAAAAACTTTATGCAAGTCCCGGTCGCAAGCAATCTGTATTTTCAATCCGTAATTTTGGCGGCTCACAGTTATCGGCAAGCAGGAAAATCAAGCAAAGCGTTGGAAGTCTTGCACGATGCTCTCGAGGTGCGAAAAGATATTCCTCAATTTTACACGTCACTAGCGTCACTTCATAACGAAGAAAAAAACTACAAAGAAGCAATGAAGGTCGTAAAAGAGGGTGCGGAGAGATTTCCCAATAATACGGAAATTCGTTTTATGCTCGGTACACTTTATGACAAACTTGGCAATGTCGATGAAACTCTCGTTGAGATGAATAAAGTGTTGGAGATTAATCCTGACCACGCGCAGGCGCTCAATTACGTAGCTTACACCTATGCTGAACAACACAAAATGCTCGACCAGGCGGAGATGATGGCAAGGCGAGCTACTGAGATTGAACCCGAAGACGGTTATATCATGGATACATTAGGCTGGATTTTGTTTAAACAAGGCAAGATTCGTGAGTCGATTACAACTTTGGAAAGTGCTTTCAAGTTAAAGTCAGACGAAAGTATTATTGCTGAGCACCTTGGTGACGCTTACTTCAAGAATCAGATGACTGGCAAAGCGAAAGAAATGTATAAGAGAGCTTTGGAGTTTGAAAAGAATGCCGACCAAGTTGCAAAAATTAAATCAAAACTATTTGCTATCGAAAATCAAAGCGAAAAATCTCGCAGACCTGCTAGTTCTGTTCCTGCGAAGAAGTAACTCGTTTTTACTGATTGCTTTCCTTTCCTCTGCATGTGTGACGACGCCAAAACCTGCTATTTCCTACAAAGATAAAAGCGAAGGTAGCTGGCATGCTAATATCGATTTGCTTAATAAGGCTAGCCAAAAAAGTAACAGTATCAGTGTTGATTTCAAAGCTGTGAAAGCGGAAAACAAGTTTCGCATGGACATAAATTCTACCTTTGGAATTTATGTGGGAAGTTTTGTGATTAATGGGGATA
>CAYPZY010000182.1:0-6291 GCA_964415155.1 uncultured Bdellovibrionales bacterium | reverse complement strand
ACGCTACCCCAATGACAAAGCTGGTCCTTCATCAACATTTAGGTAGCCCAGTTTACTTTAGTTTAACCATATTATTCCCAGCCATATACTCCACGTAATTCACTTCGCTCTTTTGGCTGGCTTCTTTGATCTTGATAACAATTTCTTTGATCCGCTCAAGAGCAGTACGAATTCGGTCAACTTCCTTTTTATCGGCATCGGGAGACTTTGCCACCAAAAGATCAAGACTGGTAAAGGCCACTGCAAGTGGATTATTAATTTCATGATTGTAGGTAATTACCATCGCATGAATTGCTTCAATTTGCTTTTTTCGCAAGTTTTCCTTATGAAGTTCCGCACCGTTAAGATGAGCGCCTATGCGTGCAACGGCCGCGTCGACATTCACTGGTTTAGTAAGATAGTCATTTGCGCCATTTTTAAAAGCATCTGAGAGGTCGGCTGTGTCGTCGATGGAAGTTATCATGATGACGGGAAGCTGGTTCTTGTCGTATTTTGAGCGAATAAGTTTTAAAACCTCTGTTCCATCAATTGTAGGCATGATGATGTCTAATAAAACTAAATCATAGCTGTTGGTTTCGAGATGTTGTAAGACGTTGGTTCCATCGAGCAAAAGAGTGGCCTTATAACCACGACGTTCGAGGCGGGCCGCGAACGCATTCGTGTTAATCTCGTCATCATCAATTAAGAGAATGTTTTTCATGCTGCTTTCCTTCGCTGTATCAGTTCAACAAGCTCCATCTTTAAATTATCCAAGAGTGGTTTACAATTTTTAAAGGTCGCTTCAGCTTTCACCCAATCAGGCGAATGGCCAAGATCCTCTAGTAAGGCCAGACTTTCATGGATGTCCTTTCTCACAAAAAAGTTTGCGACGAGTCCCTTAAGAGTATGCGAGATAACCAATAGGTTTTTCAATTCTTTATTGTTGATAGCGTTTTGAAGACGGGTCATAAAGGTCTCATACTCATCAAGATAATTGCTCATGAAACCCATCATTATTTGTTCGTCTCCTGCAAAATGATTCTCCATTTTTTGGAGACTAAATAAGGAATCGGTTTTAACACTTTCAACAGGTGAAACAGATTGAGTTTTTACTTCAACTTTGGTTTTGTGCTTTTTCTCGATAAAACGAATAACAGCATCACACAAAGTCAAAGCGCTAAATGGTTTAGCAACAAAATCATCCATACCAGCGTCCCAACACTTCTTTTTATCATTTTCAGTAACACCAGCGGTAAGAGCTGTAACCCAAGGACGTTTTTCAGGGGCGAATCGCTCGTGAATTTTCTTTGTCGCGACAAACCCATCCATCTCAGGCATGTGACCGTCCATAAAAATAATATCGTAGTTTTTCTGACCGACACAATCCAAAACTTCCAACCCATTACCGGCCACATCCACTTTGTAACCTAGAAGGTCAAAAAAACGACAGGCAAGAATGCGATTTGTTGAGTTATCGTCCGCAACCAGAATATTTAGAGGATATTTTGTTCCTAGTTCGGGATCGATGGCGTGTGGTTTTTGCTCTTCTATCTGTTCGGCAGTCGCTGTTTTGGCTAAAATTGTAAATGAGAAGGTGGAACCAAAACCCTTTTTGGTATCAACCCAAATAGTGCCCCACATCGCCTCACAGATTCCTTTACAAATCGCGAGTCCCAAACCAGTGCCACCGTAACGACGAGTTGTAGAAGCATCAGCCTGAGAGAACGATTGAAAGAGTTTGCTTTTGACATGTTCGTCAATACCCAGACCGGAATCTTTAACTGAAATTAAAATTTCATTCGTCACAGGATTTTTTTGCGCAAGATTTGCTTCGACGATGACTGATCCCTTCGGGGTGAACTTGATGGCATTACTGATTAAATTGTTAAGAACTTGCTGAAATCGCGTTGAATCAGCTATGACCCATGAAGAATCGGAAACTTTACTATTAAAAATGAGATCGATGCCCTTATCTTTTGCTCGCAAAGAAAACATTTCAACAACATCTCTGATGGTTTTATTTACGTTGAAAGTGACATCCTCGAGAGTTAATTTCCCCGCTTCCATTTTAGAAAAATCCAAAATATCATTGATGAGCACGAGCAAAGTCTCACCGCAATTTTTCATTATGCGAAGATAATCGCGGCCTTGGGGTGTCAGATTTTCTGAGAACAATAGATTGTTCATACCAATGATACCATTGAGTGGTGTGCGGATCTCATGACTCATAGTCGCTAAAAATTCCGATTTGACTTTCGTTGCCGCATCAAGAGCCGTATTTGAATTCATCAATTCTTTCTTTTGTTCCAAATTTCGATGGTACTCACGTCCTTGACTTTTGAGCTGCGCAATCAAAAACGAAAAATAGACAAGAAAAATAAGTGAAAACGCACCACCATCACTATGCCGTTGAAGTTCAAAAAAGGGAATTCCCATGAGTAGAGTTAAAAAGACAACTGCGTAAGAAAAATTGGGAATAAGCGAATTTGCTGAGCCGGCAGCGATTCCTGCCGTCACTAACAAAAGAATGGCCGAAGAGTACTGGGCGATTCCGTAATGATTTATAGTTACGGCGCAAAGAACACCCCATGCAATTGAGGTCATCACCAGTAAAGCCAAAAATGAAAAGCTCCATACGCGAGGACTTTTTTGATACAAATTCTTTTGAAATTTTCCCAGAAGAAATCTTGCGATATTGGTTGCGATGACTGCCGTCGCACAAATATACAAAGTTTTAGGGAAGTCTTTTTTCAAATCTGAGAAAATCAAAACCACCATCATTAAAAGCAGGTGGCCAAAACTTCCCGTTATCATTCTTCTTCCAAGTTCGAAATCGGCTTCGAATTGGTTATGTTTAATCTCTTCAGTCGCCATCATTAAGTTATCGGAAATTTGAGGTTCTCACCTTAGTAAAGATAAAGCGCTCAACTAAATTTGTATACATACGACAGTTAGACTAGACTAACATTCAGGCGGCGGGCTTCTTTGAATTGTCGGGGAAACTATAAAATTTAGAGATCGCCTTTTTGAGATCATCTCTGTTAAATGGTTTACTCACATAGTCATCCATGCCACAGGCCAACATTTTCTCTTTGTCACCTCGTCGCGCCTTAGCCGTAACGGCAATGACTTTGACTGGTTTCACTCCTGATATTTTACGAATTTCTAAACAGGCGGTCGTTCCATCCATCCCCGGCATAACGTAGTCCATAAGGATAAGGTCATATTTTTTAGCGCCAAATTTTTCCACGGCTTCTTGGCCGTCCTTTGCTGTATCTACTGAGAACCCGAGCCCCTCGAGCATCATCTTAGTTGTCTTTAGTGTAATTTCTTGGTCATCCACCACCAAAACTGGAGTTGTTAGTGCGCCCTTTGCCTCGGTGTGCTCACCGTTTCCAGGTTGATTATCATGAAGGCACATCGTTTCTTTAAGGAGATGATGAATATTGTCAACGGATTGGCCGACGATCTTTAAATCTTCAAGTTGATGTTGCGCTGTCTTTTCGTCAGCTGCAAGTAAAGTCGTGATTCCTTTTATGCCGTGGAGTTGACGTAAAAGATTGTCCGCATTGTTCAGTAAGTGCTCATATTGCTCTAAGTTCGCTTGCCTTTTTTGGCTTGAACCTAAATCTCTGCTTTGACGACGGATTCTTCCACTTCTACTGTGGGAGCCTTGACTCCAGAATAAAAGACAAACCAGGGCGCCGGCAAAAAAACCAATCGTGAATAAAACTGCTTCGGGAATTGTTTCCATAACTTTTTTTCGGCATTCCTTCATTTTTTTTAAACAAAAATAGTACAGCCAGACGAATATCTGGCGCTTTGTGAAAAAGGAATCGAATGTTTCGTTTGCATCTGTCTTAAAAACAAAATAAATCTGATCCTTAAAGGAGCGAAATATGATTAAAATTTACGGTTCTCCCCGCTCGAGCGCTGGACGTTGTTATCTTATTCTTGAGGAACTAGGACTTCCTTATGAAACATTGCCGCTCGATATGGCCAACAAAGAGCACAAAAAGCCCGCATATCTAAAACTCAATCCTAATGGTAAAGTTCCCTGTCTCGTCGATGAAGAATTTGTAATATGGGAATCACTGGCGATTAATTATTACCTCGTCGACAAATATAAACCGGAGTTATTGGGGGCGCAGGCCAAGGAACGCGGCCATGTCCAACAATGGAGCGTTTGGGCTCTCACAGAGTTGCAACCTCCACTCGTAGAAATTCTCATACAAATGATGTTTGTGCCAGAACCCCATCGCGATATGGCAAGGGTGCAAAAGGCCCGCGAAAAGGTGCCACCAATGTTGCAAATTCTTAACGAAGCGTTAGCACATAAAAAATTTCTTGTGGGAGAGCGGTTAACCCTTGCCGACTTCAACGTTGGGTCGGTCATAAACTTAGCTGTCGGCCTACAAATGGACATGCGCGACTATCCAAATATTCAGGTCTGGTTTGGCCAATTGAAAGAACGGCCCTCTTTTAAAAAATTCTCTGATGTAAGGAGTAAGTAGTGAGCTGGAAGAGCTTTTCCTACGCCTTCACTGTTCTTGAACTTGATCTAGATTCTTTCGGTCACATGAACAATGCGACTTATCTCAATTACTTTGAAAAAGCGCGCTGGGAATTGATCACCTTAAACGGTTACGGATTTAAACAAGTTCACGAGTACCAGCAAGGTCCAACTATACTTGAGATTCAACTGAGTTTTAAAAAAGAAATTAAGCTACGAGATCGCGTCATCATTCAATCTCAGGTAAAGAACTACGAGGGCAAAGTCGGCGTTTTAGTTCAGGAAATGTTCTTCGAAGGCTCCAGCGAGTTGCTATGTCGGGCTGAACTAAAGGTAGCCTTGTTTGACATGAAAAAAAGGCGATTAATTGAGCCTACCCCACTTTGGAGGCAGGCGATTGGCGAAGAGCTTCGAGAGTCTTGACTTTGCTTTCATTTTTCACAATCTTTAAAGGGATGATTCGTTTTCTTTTTTTACTCATTGGACTTAGCCTTGGCTGCACTACCAGCGACAAAAGCGAATGGCCCGATGTTCCTTTTAAAGAACCTGCTCTGGGAAGCGCCCCTTCCATTGATGGAATTATTCAAAAGTTGCGCGAATTTCCTCCCGACAAAATTAATCCTGAAGGGCCAGACCCGCTAATGGCTCGCTTAAAAATTCTCATCGTTAATCATCCCGAGAGCAAAATAAATCGAGACATGTTTAACGAAATCTACGTCAGTAAACGCTTGGTATACGCTTACGGCAGACAAAAAGGATTAATTGCTGGTTTTGAACAGGCCAAATATTTCTCGAAAGAAAAACCTAGCGAAATGATCACGGCGCCGGTGCTCATCATTGATCCCGAAATCCTGTCGGAGCTTAAAACCTACGAAAGTATTTATGAAGCGCTCCTCATCCTCTATCACGAATACCTTCACTTCGAACAATGGCTAACCTCGACAGAAACGGAAAGGCAGTTCTTTGCTGCTGTTCACGAGGACACAAAACTTTCGCAGGAAGAATGTAAATCGCTGTGGGTGCGCGAACGACAATCCTATTTTGAAGAGTGCAAGTTGGCAATTAGTTGGGGACTACCCAATGTCGTTATACCGGGACTCTGCCCACGCGTTGACGCTGCCAAAGCTTTTGATCAACAGTTGTATCGCCTCATGAAAGCGAACCGACCATCACTTGCCAATAGTTGTGAGATGACTTGGTTACAATTGGCGCGCAATTAATTTTCAACGAACCAACAAGCTGGGCGATTTTGCTGAACACTTCCCGCGTAAAAAGTATCCAAGCGGCACTGAGAATTGGGATGTGCCGACAAACTGTCAGGAAGCCTTCTCGCTTCCTCAGGTGTTAAGAAACTGAGTTTCCGACCGACCACTATCTGGTCTGTTCGTTCATAGCGGATAAGATCATTAGTCGCCCACCAAAAGGCAGCAACATTTGAACGAAGACAAATCTGACGCCGACTTTCCGATGCAAATTTTCCACACGCTGTTATGACTTCAAGAGGGAGTTCCTCAAATTTAAAATCTTTTAAAAATTCATCCTGCCACAAGTTTGGCAAACAATCTTTTGTTGCAAAGTAGTCCGATTGTCCTTCAAAGGAAAATCCTGGTTTACTTCCCTTGCTAGTTCTTAGTATTTCTCGCGGCTCACCACCAGCAAGATGCCCCAGCTCATGGCAGAGAATAAGATCAAAAACGTCCCGCGGAATTTTTCGCTGTAAGACTTCTTGTCCCACTTGAATCTGCCACTCACCGTTTAGGTCTTTTGGCCGCAAGTGCTCGCCATAGCCGAAGGTTATC
>CAYPZY010000181.1:0-6323 GCA_964415155.1 uncultured Bdellovibrionales bacterium | reverse complement strand
GCCCTTAAATCTGATAATCATTACGTTCCTGCTCTGATCAATCGCGCTTATATATTTTTAAAAGATCGCAAGTTCACAGAGGCCATCGATACACTTAACCGGGTAAAGGAACCGGCGGGCAGTCATGCTTACGCTGCCAAAAATATATTGTTAGCAATGGCTTTAGTTAATCAAGGTGCTACGAGTGGAAATCGTGATTTCATCAAGAAAGCGCAGGACATAGTAAAGAAATACATCGTTCGATTTGATAATTATAAACAAGAAGCCTTGTTTATCAAAATGTTCGCTCAGTTTAAAGACGACTCTAAACATGTTTCGTTCAGTGATATTCTTGATGTCGATCCAGAGTTAACCGCGAATTTCGTGCAAGACCTTCTCCTCTTTCCCTACATGATGGATTGGGAACAGCTTTTTCCGTGGTGTGAGGAAGTTTATAAACAGGGCACGAAATCGACTGAACTGACGGCATTATTTGCTTATTGCTTGATGCGTGTAAATCGTACCAACGATTCCAAGCAGGCATTTGAAGAAGCTTTATTACAGGGGCCAGATCACAGTCTCGTCGGTGCCGTGTACGGTTATTTCCTTTTAGCGGCTGGTAAAGATAGTGAAGCGATGGCAGAGATGAAGCTGTCAGCAACCAACCCAAAATATAAATTACCTTTTCTGCTTAGAGCTCGGACTTGCTTTCAGGCTGGCAACTTTGGTTGTTCTAAAGACGAATACGAAGGGATTCTAAAAAAATATCCTGACGATATTACGGCGATGGCGGGGCTTGCCAATAGTTATTGGAAACTTGGAGATCGAACCTCGGCACAAGCATGGCTTAACAAAGGCATTCGCAAAGCTAAAAAATATCGACCGCTTTTGCGTTTAAAGAGAGAATTCGCTCGTGAACATTAGAATCATTTTGCTTTTCATTTTGTTGTCGGCATGTTCTAAAACCGAAGACCTCTTGAAAGTGAGTCGGCAAGGTTACCAAACGGTGAATCTCACCAAGGCTGTTTCAGATGTCACGTTGCCGGCCGATCTTTGGGATAAAATGGAAGCTGTCTACAAGCCGACAAAAAACGCTTCTGCAGAGGGAGGGGCGCCGCCCGCTGCTCACGGCGAAGCGAAACCAGCTGCCGGAGGACATGGTGCTCCTGCAGCGGCTGAAGACGACAAAAAGGCAAAGCTCTCAACTAAAATTGAAATTCCAACACAATTTATGTCCTTAAAAGTTTACCTCACAGAAAAGACTCTAGGTGCACTCGGAGGAAAAAATTTCGAGCTCGTTTACGGTCAGGGTGGGGGAGATCTCGATCTTAAAGAGTTTGTTCATAAGAAACGAAAAAGTTTTTTGCTGGCGGTGGATCTTGATGAAGAGGTTGGCGCCTCCGATAACTTAAAAGTATTCTATCTCAGCAATGCAAAAGCCGCCAAAATCGATGGCGCTGAATACGGTGCTGGTTGCGACAAATACATGGACATCACTACATTTTATAGAAAGAAGATAATGCGGCATGGAGTAGAGGTAAACAGCACGGATTTGCGTTATCTTCGCGTTTTAGCTGGCTCGTATTTTTTTGTTTTGAATAAAAATGATTCGCTCTATCTGGCTCAGCTTAAAATCAAAGACAGTCGGTTTAAAGAAATTCACTGCCGTATCTAGCTTCTTCAACCACCAACAAATTCTTTTAACTTTTTTTCCGGCGAATCTTGTTTTTCGAGACTCTTGCAGAATGCTAAGAGCTTTCCAAAATCGCTACCAACCTTTACAAATAGCTTTTCAAAGTCGCTAAGGTCATTCATGTAAGTTTTAAAAGCCAACAAGATCGCATTATTTAGCTTTAAGGTGGCAAACTTGGAATGGTTTGTCCCCCGCAGAAGTGGTTTTACTTTCTGAGAGAAGCGCAGTTGGATTTCACTCAATCGTGCTAACTTACGTTCAGGATTAGCGTTGCCTTCGATCTTATACCACTTTTCAAGTTCTGCTACTTCCTCACTAATAAACTTGGAGAAAACCTCGTCGTCGGCGTTATCGGTGCGCACTTGCAGCAATGTTGGAGAATTTTCGCCTTCACGATTTCGATAGAACAGTTCGGTTCCTTTGTTCCCAATATAGGTGGCAAGGCGTTCATTGAAATCGGCAGCACTAGAGATGTAGATCGTTGCATGGACAGTTTCATGAATGATGACATTGACTAGATCATAATCGTCATACTTAAGCATGCTGGACAGTAGGGGATCATTAAACCAACCAAGAGTGCTGTAAGCCGCAACTCCTCGCACATAAGTATCTAAGCCTTCTTTCTGAAGATCTTTTTCCTCTTCTAAAGCTTCCTCTTTGCTGAAATATCCTTTGTAAGGAACTTTTCCTACAAAAGGAAAACTCCATAAATGTGCTTTCATCTCATAGGGTCTTGCCGCGCTCACGGCGTACGTAACATACGGATCATTGAGGCGAACATAGCTTGAATAATTTTTTGTGCTCTCGAGTTTTAGCTGACTTTGCGCAAAAGACTTGGCATCGATGGCAAGTCTTAATTTCCGTCTCGCCTCCGTGGGAAGCCAAGGGTCACTGAGAGCCTCCTCAATAGGGACGCGTTTCCACAATAGATTTGCCTGATGATAACTACTTTTTAAAATGTAACCGATTTGACAGCCCTGGAGCAGGAGCAGAGAGAGGAGAATTCCGCCGAGTTTTAGAAAACCCACGACAACCCTGCGCGGCCAGCATAATCATATTGCGCTTTATTATTTCCGAGAGGAAGTGACCAGGCTTCGGCGCCGATTTTTAAACTCAGAAGTTCTGTCAGTTTTAATTTTAACCCGACACCAGCGCTGGGTGCAATACCGTCTTCGAAAGGAATGACTTCGTAGGGAAACGCCGCTGTCGTCTGAACAACGCGTTTATGAATATAGAGACCTCCCACTTTAACATAAGGTCTGAAGTCCGCTTTCATGTCAGCAAGAGATAGGACAAAATCTAAGCCATACATTAACGATTCTGTTTGAATGGTCACTTGTGAGTTAACATCGCTAGTTCCAACTTTCGTAACGTTCAAACGGTTAGTGGCACTTAGTTCAAGAGCCGACTGCGCCCAAAAATAGTAGCTGATGGAGAGGCTGACATCCTTTTTCTCTTCATAGTTATAATCATCGATTGTCGATTTGTAATATGATCCTGTGGTACCGACTTCCACATAGCCGGCACTAGCGGAGAAACTGCAAAGTAAAATGATAAAAGACAAAATGGACTTCACTTGTTAAATCATAGCAGACTGAATGCTTTTGGACTATTTGACCCTGACTCATTTCGGACCAGCACGCGACTCATTCAGGACTGATGTCGTGTTGCGATTATCATTCCTGATATAGATTAGACCTAGAACTGCCTGCGAAAACTTAATTCTTGGGGATTCCAATAGACCTGGAAGGCATAGTCCAAATAAATTTTTCCATCTTCTTTTATCATTTCACGAGGAGGGTTGGGAAAAGGCGCACCTTCCTTAAAGGCGACGAGTGCCGCCTTATCAAAGCTAGGCATTCCCGACGGCTTCATGACAGCAGAGCTGAGATAATTTCCATGGCGATCAAGCACAACTTCAATTTGGGTGTTCCAAGTGCTTTGTGTTTGGCTGTGAATATCGCGTATTCGCAAGGATTCAATACTATTTTCGACTTGTCTGACCCAGCGAAAACGTATCTGATCTTTGATACGAGCAAAAAAAGTATAAAACAAATGCGCGTCGGTATTTAGGACAGTAAAATCTCCTACCTTCATTTCGCTGGGAAGCGCATCATCTGAGGCACTTAAACCGGGTGTCCAAGTTTGTTGTGTTTCGCGAATGACTTGTTGGTTACCTTCTTCCGTTCTGTCCTGGCGTTTGACTTGTTTTCCGCGCGATCCCGCGTTGCGAGTGATTCCATTGACTGCTGCTTTAGTTTCTTGTTTTACCCGCACCGTTTTTTCAGAAAAAAAATCAGCTTTTTTTTCCTCAGGTTTTACTTGCAGTAATTTATCGATGGGGACGTCGGTGCTTTCAACCATTTGCTTTTTACGAGCCGAATCTTCGTACATTATCTCTATGGGTTGATAGTCAGATTTTTTGACAGGTGTATGAGAATGAGACAGTACGAAGACCAGGACTACGTGAAAAATAATGCTAATTGTAAGTGCCTGAAACGAATTCATTTTGGCTCAATATAAGAAAAATTCGTGGATTTGTCCACCCAGGGTCTAAAGTTGAGACAATTTTGACCGATAAGATCTAAGTGCAGGGGGAACCAAAATGGCAGAAAACTTTACTAGCAAAGTGCTCGATTTTACAAAGCGTGTACAGGCCAAAAAAACACAAAATAATGGATTTAGCACCGACGCAAATGCTGCATTCGAGATAATCGATATTACAACCAAGCGCCAAGAGATCATTGCTGATGAGCGCAGGAAAGTAAAACGCACCATACTTACTGAGTTTGTAGGTGCCTGCCTGGTAGTTCCTGATCAGGGCCTCTTTAAAGTAGCACTTCACGATGTTTCAGAAACAGGTCTCGCATTTGATTTAGAACTAAATAATGGCCATCTACAAGTTGGCGATGAAGTAGCTATGCGAGTCTATCTTAATAACTCCACCTATTTCCCTTTTACTGTAAAGGTCAATAACGTTCGCGAAATCGAAGGCGACGGAACCGTTCGCCACGGTGTTAGCTTCGTAAAGGGCACAATTAACGATGTTGCTCTACATCATTTTGTAAAGTTCATTGAGTCAGTAAGCTCGTGTCTTGAGACCGATCACGGTGACATAATGGTGACGAAGGTAAAAGTTTAATTTAGCGGCATTCTTCTTCTGAACAATAAATTTATATAGACTTCAAATACACAATGCGAAAGTATTAAATATGGGACTTTCGTCTTAAATTTTTTAAGACGTCCCCTATAACGAATTTTTGCGAAGGAGTTCGAGTTGGCGGCAATTGATAAAGTCATCGTGGTTGATACGAATGTTATTCTTTTTGACGCTCAAGCAATTTTTAAGTTTAAGGATGCCCACATACATATTCCCATTTCGGTGATTGAAGAAGTGGACAAATTTAAACGTGACATGGGTGAGAACGGTAGGAACGCGCGCCAATTTAGCCGCTATATCGATGAGCTTCGTAATAAGGGCCCACTCGCCAAGGGTGTGGCTATCGGCAAAACTAGTTCCAAACTTTTCATTCGCGCTGATTGGGATCGTACAGCATTTCCTCCTGATCTGATGGACTCAACAGATAGTCGCATTTTAGGTTCGGCAATCGTTCTACAAAAAGAATACAAAGACGGAAAAGTCGAACTTGTTTCCAAAGACATTAACTTAAGAATTCGCGCTGACGTTTTCAGTATTAAAGCTCGTGATTATGAACCCGATACTGTCGTCTTCGAGGAGATGTACTCGGGTCTAAAGGAAATCGAATTGTCATCGTCAGAGATTGATCGTTACTACAATGAAAAATTCCTTCCCGTTGACGAAAGTATGAAACTTCTCGCTAACCAATATGTAATTATGAAGGACAAAGCGAATCCCAATCACAGTGCTATCGGCCGCCATAGCGGCGTTAAAAAAGGGATTGTTCCTCTTATTACTGCCGTAGAGAATAAGAGTATTTGGGGAATTCAACCACGTAACGTCGAACAAAGTTTCGCGATGGATTGCTTACTCAACGACGAGCTTTTGTTTATTTCTCTCGTAGGAAAAGCTGGAACTGGAAAAACTTTATTGGCTCTAGCTGCCGGTCTTTTTAAAACTCTCGATGAGGGTAAATTCCAACGTTTATTAGTGAGTCGCCCGATATTTCCAATGGGTCGTGATATCGGTTATCTTCCAGGCGATGTTGAACAAAAATTAAATCCATGGATGCAACCAATCTTCGACAACGTTGAATTCTTGATGGGCGCCGACAAAAAAGCTTCTGGTCGCGTTCAAGAACTGATTAATCAAGGCATGCTCAACATCGAACCGCTTACTTACATTCGCGGCCGCAGCATCCCCAATCAGTATCTGATTGTCGATGAAGCGCAAAACCTTTCGCCTCATGAAATTAAAACCATCGTCACACGTGCCGGCCGTGGTACCAAAGTTGTCCTCACTGGCGATTGCTATCAAATTGATAACCCCTACGTCGATTCGTCAAGTAGCGGTCTCACCTACTCCGTCGAGAAGTTTAAGGGTCAACCGATCTCGGCACACGTCACGCTGACGAAGGGTGAGCGGTCGCAGTTGGCGGAGTTGGCTGCGAACCTCTTATAAACTGGGCTACCTAAATGTTGATGAAGGACCAGCTTTGTCATTGGGGTAGCG
>CAYPZY010000180.1:0-6384 GCA_964415155.1 uncultured Bdellovibrionales bacterium | reverse complement strand
ACCTATGCTGACCCCTTAGAACTACTAAAAGGGGGCATAGGTTTCATGACGACCTTTCAACTTATTGAGAAACACGGTGACCACGAAGAGGTTGTCTTCTGTCATAATAAAGAAGTTGGTTTAAAAGCAATTATTGCCATTCACAACACGGCACTTGGTCCCGCACTTGGCGGTACAAGGATGTGGCCTTACGCGAACGAGGAAGAAGCTTTGATCGACGTTTTGCGATTGTCGCGAGGAATGAGTTACAAAGCCTCTGCTGCCGGTTTGAATTTAGGCGGCGGCAAAGCTGTCATCATTGGCGATCCAAAAACGCAAAAATCAGAAGCCTTATTTCGCGCCTTTGGAATATTCGTAAACTCTCTCAACGGCCGCTACATTACTGCGGAAGACGTCGGAACTACAGTCAGAGATATGGAATACGTTTTTATGGAAACACCTTGGGTGACAGGAATTCCCAAAGCCTTCGGTGGTTCTGGTGATCCCAGCCCTTACACCGCACATGGTGTTTTATGCGGAATAAAGGCGTGTGCAAAATATCAACTTGGCGCCAGCAACTTACAAGGAATACGCGTGACAGTACAAGGTCTCGGTAACGTCGGGTCCAATCTGGTGAAGTTTCTCGTTGACGAGGGAGCGCAGGTCACGGTTTCCGATATTGATAAAGAGAAAGTGAAAGACGTTTGCGAAAAGAACAACGTTAAAAGCGTAAGTCCCAGTGAGATCGTTACTCTCGAAACGGATGTATTTGCACCGTGTGCCCTTGGTGCGGTCATCAACGATGAGACCATTGATAAACTGAAATGTAAAATTATTGCTGGCGGCGCTAACAATCAACTTGCAGAGAATCGCCACGGTGACATGCTTAAAGACAAAAATATTCTCTACGCCCCAGATTACGTTATTAACTCTGGCGGTTTAATGAACGTCTTTGTGGAACTGGAAGGCTACTCTCCCGAACGCGCTTTCGATAAGACTCGACAGGTTTATGACAATTTAATTGATGTATTTAAAATTTCTAAAGCAGAAAATATTCCGACTTATATTGCGGCCAATAGAATTGCTGAAGAACGCATCCGCATTATGGGTCATTTGCGACAAAAACATCAAGGCCGAGCTTCAAGAGTATTCACTACTTTGAAAGCCGTAGACAATCGTTAAGGAGATCGATAATGACAACTCGTCCATCAAAAGATGCTCGTGAACCAGATATTTTCTTAAGAACAATGAACAACTTGCTTCGCGAGCTTAAGCCTTATAGCAAACAGATTTTTGTACTGTGCATTTTATTACTAGTCCTTGCCATTGGCGTCGCTGGCTTAAACTTTTACAAAGAAAATCAGGAAGTGGCGGCACAAGAACAATACATTGGTGTAGAACGCGCTTATAATAAAGTGGTTCAAGATTTTGAAGGCGCACAAAACAAAATCAAAAGCGCTGAGACAGAAATTGAAAGAATCAAGAAAGATAAAACAAAAAAAGCTGATAGCGGCAAACTGATTGAAGAAAAGCAAAAAGAAATTGCCGATGCTAAAGGCAAATTGCCTAGTGGAAGTTTTGAGAAAGACTACGGTAAATTTGTTGGCGAGTTTCAGAAGGTTATAAAGGATCATCCGAAGACTCAGGCCGCGGCAATGGCATCACTTTACCTCACCAAACTTTATGCTGATCAAAAAAAGATCAGTGAAGGGATTGCTCTTCTTAACAGTCCCGATCTAAGTTTGAGTGAAGGACATTTACTGTTTGGCTTGGTTAAGATGCGTCTCGGCCAGCTCTATGAACAAAATGGTGAATGTCAGAAATCAATCGACACATGGTCACAAGTTTTGCAGACAAAAGAATTGTCATTTCTTCACCCAGAGGCTTCTCTCGCCACAGCAGTCTGTTATGAGAACATAAAAAACTTCGATAAGGCGAAAGAATTCTATAAGAAGACCAGTGTGGAGTTCAAAAACAGTCCAGCTGGGGAAACTGCGGAAAAATATCAACGTCTTTTAAATATCAAGAAGGATGAAAAAAGTTGATACGCTTAACGGTTGTTTTAAGCTTTTGGATTGTTTCTACATTAGGTTGCCAGAGCGTCCCGCCGCAAACCTTGCGGCGGCCAAAATTGGAAACTCATTGGGTACGTAGTACCACCCCTGAAGGCTATATGTTCCAACGTGTGTCAAATCATATGACTCCGTTGGCTTATAAAAATCTAATTATCGAAGCCAATGGTCTTGATAATCTTTCGGCGTTTAATAAAGAGACAGGCCAGTTGGTTTGGCGACTAAATATTGAGGGTGGAAGTGAAGGCGGCGCTGCTATCGATAGCTCCACTTTGTATTTTGGCGCTAACGACGGCAACTTTTATTCCGTTGACCCATTAACTGGAAAAGTAAACTGGAAATTTCTGGTAAATTCTGAAGTACTTTCTGCTCCGTTAGTGACTGCCGACAAGATTTATTTTGTGACGGGTGCCAATGTCGTTTACGCCGTCAGTAAAACCACTGGGCAAAAAATTTGGACCTATCATCGCCAGCAACCCTCCTATTTTTCAGTAAGGGCGGCCTCAACACCCGCTATTTCAAACGGCACCATCTATGTTGGCACCTCTGACGGTTTTATAGTTGCACTAAGCGCCTCCAGTGGCAGCCTCTCCTGGGAACGGCAACTCAACACTAATAAGAAATTTAAAGATGTCGATGCTTCTCCAGTCATTGAAAAAGACCGTATCTATATCTCCAGTTTTGACGGCGCCCTTTACTGTTTAGAGCTAGGCACCGGCAAAACTTTATGGCGCTACGATGAAGGTGGTTATTTACCACCGACCATTCACAACAACGGTCTTTACTACGCAACCACAACAAGGAAGCTTGCTTATTTAGATAAAAACAATGGCAAGGAACTTTGGAAAATTAACACCTCGGGTGGAATCCCAACACAACCCATTGTTT
The DNA here is from genome assembly GCA_964415155.1 of uncultured Bdellovibrionales bacterium. GTDB lineage: Bacteria > Bdellovibrionota > Bdellovibrionia > Bdellovibrionales > SG-bin7 > CAYPZY01. The sequence continues at coordinate 3,445 of CAYPZY010000180.1, read as the reverse complement.
ACGACAAATTTTTGATTTTTGGAGAATCGGAAGGCAATCTTAATCTCGCCAACAAAGAAAATGGAAAAGTACTTGCTGAGTTTATTCCAGGTCGGGGAGTACTCTCAACTCCTCTTGTTGAGAATGACCGAGTTTATTTTATTTCTAATGAAGCTAACTTTTATTCTTTAAGAATAGTCAGCAAAGGTTATAGGTACGATGAATAGACTTCTGGTTTTTTTTTCGATTGCTGTCTTAGCACAAATTGCCTGTGCCGGCCCAGAAAAGGCAGAAAAAGCCAAAACGGGAGAAGCGACCACCTTTGTTTATAAGTCCGATGAAAGTAAGCAATGCCAAAACGGCAGCGTCTCTTTAGATAAAATGAAAAATGACCTAAAAGGCATCACTGTCAAATCACAACGCAAGGATCATGACGGAATGATGTACGCACAGATGTGCGGTGGACAAACAGGATCAGTGAATGTCTATGAAATTCCTAGTATCGACGTGAACAAAGCTCTAAAAAAGGGCTTCAAGGTTTTTCCCGCCAAATAAAATTCGATAGTGTGTTTGACGAGCCTATGTGTCTTCAATAAACTTAATTTCTAACCCATAGAAAAGGAGATTCTTATGGCTAAAAAAGGAAAAAAAGGCGGCGGCGGTGAAATGTTACTTATTGCTAGCAAAGTAAAAGCCTTGATAAAAAAGCATGGCTGCAACACTGCTGGAGACGCCCTTGATGGATTAAACAGTTACGTGTACTGGCTGATTGAACAGGCCGCTACTCGCGCCGATGAAAACGGTCGCAAAACCGTGCGTAAACACGATTTTATCGCTTAGTATTCATGTTGATAATTAAGGAGCAAGATTTTGCTCCTTAATTTTTTAGGAAATATATGAAAAAGATTTTGTTAATCATTGCTTTTATTGGCTTTTCTTCTGCACAGGCGGCTAACAAAGGCCTCGGTCTCGGCGTCACGATTGGCTCACCCTCTGGTCTTTCCGCCAAATACTGGTTGGAATCAAAAAAAGCTGTCGATTTCGGTTTAGGTTGGGATAGTGACAGCAATTTTTATTTCTGGTCTGATTACCTCATTCATTTTCCCGGCGCTTTTCATAGAGCATCAATAAGCAATACTGTCGTTCCTTATGTCGGATTAGGTGGTTACCTAAAAGTCTTCAGCAATGAAGGAAAAAGAAAAACAGATAACGATGATAAATCCATGCGGCTTGTCGTTCGTATTCCACTAGGAATTGAATGGCTTCCAAACGACTATCCCATTGGGGTTTTTGGTGAGCTAAGTCCAGGCTTAAAGGTTTATCCAAATACGTCTGGCGAATTTGGCGGAGCCATCGGGGCCCGTTTTTATTTTTGAGCCGCTCCTTCCCAGCGCTGAAAAGAATCAATCTGGGAAATTCCGCCTGCCTCACTCTGAGATTCTCAAATTAAGACTCATCAGCTCGCTAGGAATAGGCGAGCACCTAGTGTTTACTAGTTTTTCATTTTATCCAACATTTCTGGTACGTGTTTTGACGTCTTTCGAAAATTCTGAAACTCACATAACATAATTTATAGGCACACGTCAGCGGTATGTAACAGACAGCCAAACTTAATACCTTGGGGGGTATCATGGTTAGGGTGTTGTTACAGAGTTTAATTTTATTGGCAACTATCACTTGGCTTACCGCTTGTGAACTTTCAGAGGAAGAAAAGAAAGCCTTAGCTGATTCTCTTCTTACCAATCCTCCCGAATTCGTTCCACCACCACCACCGGTTTCAAATAACTTTTGTGTCACTGAAACACATTATCAGCCTGATGCCGAGATCGTGCGTAAAATCGACATATTGTTTATCACTGATACTTCAGCTTCATTGGACGTAGAAAGACCCGCAATCGTAGACGGTATTGACGCTTTTACCAAAGAGCTCCCGAGTAACGTCGATTTTCAAGTGGGTGTAATGCTCGGTCACGGAAGTAAAAGTAAGTGGACAGGAAAACTTTGGCAGAGGGGTAGTGAGCCATTGTTCCTCAGTTCAAAAGCTCAAACTATTGATCAAATTAGAACGCATTTGAAATACAAAATGCAAACCACTGCAACTGATAGTTATTCAGATGGTGGTGAAGAAGGTTTGTATTCTCTTTCGCGTTTATTTGACACCGATCGATTAACTGAAGCGAAAACTAGTGGCTTTTTGCGCGATGATGCCGCGTTAGCAGTAGTTTTTATCGCCGATGAAAATGATATTTGCGCCATTTATCCAGCGGGGGTTACTCCAGTAAAAGATAATGACAATTCTGAAGTTCCTGCGTTTAAACGTGACTGTGGTGGTATCACCGCGGAGAGTGTTCTCAATAAAATTAAAGCGGTCAAAAAAGATAAACCCTTGCTCGTTTCAGGTATTGTCTATAACGAACAATCAAAATTCACACCGGAAGGGGAGAATGAGATCGGTTACGGCTATCTAGATATCATTCGCTTAAACAACGGATTGGCTATCGACTTGGCCGGCGGCAGATTCCACCAAGGTTTAAGTCAAATTGGACAGCTCGCTAGTAAAAAACTTCGCCTCATTACCGAATACACACTTAAAAACCAAAACGTCGATGACACCACTTTCAGAGTGTTTGTCGACCGTCAGAAGGTAGATTTTTCATATGTAAAAGAGTTAAATCAGGTCCATCTCACTGGCTACGCTGGGGTGGAACACTCCGAAGTCCTAATTAACTACTGTATCTTGCCTCCTAACGACGGAGATGATCCAAACAACGATGGAACGGTAGAATCACCCATATGGAATGAATTCGATCCTGCAAATAATCTCTAACGAAAAATATTCATAAAGCTTTTGGCTCCTACTTTTTATCACGAGTTGTGATAAGTAGGAGCTCATGAAAACACTCAGCGGATTAATTATAATTTTATTGATGGCGACAGAAGCAAATGCGCAGTCTCTTTGCGATGACTCCATGGTGACTGTTGATCAGACTTTGTCTCTAGACTCTCGAGCCAATAGCGATTCTGGGGAGGTAAACTGTCCTCTTCGCAATTTAGCTCTTTGGAAAATTAAGAACTCCAGCAATACTCAGGAGATTACGAGATCTCTTGAGATCATACGCGAGCAAGTGATTTTCACTGCCACTGCCGCTGACGTCACACTCGCAGCAAGCAAATCTTTAAAAGATGAAGAGGCGCGAGTCCTAGCCGCAAAGGTATTTTACTTACTTTTTTATCACTTAGAAGAAATCGAAATCCAACAGGCAGCAATTCCTTATCTACTAAATCCCACTTTTGTAAAAGACTTTGTCTACTTCATTCACAATGATCAAGCCACCGACGTCGTTGTTTTCTTTTTGCAGACAACGCAAGTGATGCTTAATCCTTTTAGAAAAATTGAAACTCCCGTTTTAAAAGAAAACCTCAACCAGTGGCAAAAAGAAAATTCAGAAAAGCTAGGTGAAACCTA
>CAYPZY010000179.1:0-6414 GCA_964415155.1 uncultured Bdellovibrionales bacterium | reverse complement strand
GGGTAAGTTTTCTCCCATTTGATTGGTGAGGTCACCGCGATCGACGCGGTCGCCGAGACCTAACTCGCCAGTGAAATTATTCCCCCAACATTTAAGCCTATCATTGTCGAGAATGGCACAGGTATGACTGGAAGCAGAGATTTTCGTAGCCGTTCGCCCTGTTCCCAATTCAATTGCTGGTAAGTTGTCGTCCAACTCGCTGCCGTTATCTCCCAAGTTATTGGTGTGGCCTTGCCCGAGTTCACCGAAAGTATTATTTCCCCAACATTTAGTTTGATGGTTACTCAAAATGGCGCAGTTATGATATTTGCCGGCGATGAGGTCGGTGACTGTAAGACCTGTTCCTAAACCGACCGCAGTGAGAGTGTCGCCCATCTCGCCAGCGTTATCCCCGCGATCATTTATGTCGCCAATCCCCAACTGACCGCTGGCATTTCTTCCCCAGCAAACAACTGTTGAATTGTCCCGCAAAACACATGTGTGTCCATAAAAAGAATCTCCTCCAGCTACAATTTTAGTTGCCGTTCGACCGGTACCAAAGTTAACGGCAGGGAGAGAGTCGCCCATCTCACCAACGACGTCACCCAAATTATTGGTACTTTCTTGGCCGAGCTGCCCGCTGGCGTTTCTTCCCCAACATTTAACGGAAGAGTTATCAAGAATCGCACAAACATGATGATCGCCACTGGCGAGTGAAAGGGCGGTGCGGCCGGTTCCAAGATTAATGGCTATGAGTGCATCTCCCATGGTTCCAACGAATGTTCCTCGCGATGTGGAATCGCCCTGACCTAGCTCACCGTTTTGATTGTAACCCCAACATTTCATCGAATTGTTATCCAAGATCGCACAACTATGCCAACGTCCCAGAGCTAAGGATTTTGCAGTTCTACCAGTTCCAAGGTTGACGGTTGGCAGGTTGTCTCCCATTTCGTTGGCCTCATCACCGGTAGTGTTAAAACTCTCGATGCCGAGTTGACCATAAAAGTTATATCCCCAGCATTTAACGCTATCATTTTCAAGAATCGCACAGGTGTGAAGGCCACCCGTCGCGACGGCTTTGGCAGTATGATTAGTCCCTAGATCGACAAAGGAAAGATTATTCCCCATGTCGGCTGCGGCAGAGTCATCGCCTCTGCTATTGCGATCACCTAAGCCGAGTTGACCAAAAGAATTGCCTCCCCAACATTTGATTTTAGATTCACTGGTTAACACACAGGTGTGACTTTCGCTGATACGGCCAAAGGCGTCGCTAGTCCCACTCCCGCTCACCATTGTGATAGTGTAGGGATCGGCAGCGACATTGTCTTTGTCGTCTTCGCAACTGATAAGAAGAAAGGGGAGTAGCAAGATCAAAAGTATTTTCATAGATGTTTTCCTCATAAGAAGAGATTGATAATCACTCCTGTTTGCCAAGTGTTAAAACCTGAAGATAATGTGTTAACTCCAGAGTCAGAAAGTGCTTGTTCGCTAAAACGAATACTTTCGTAATAAATGCCAATAGGAAGAACTCGAAAAATTCTATCAAACAAAAAACTCACACGAAATCCACTGGGTTTATCGAGATATAGAGATGAGCCGTCAGCGAGATTTTTTTTGACATCCAATTTTCCTAGAAATTGATAGTCGAACTTAACAGTGTAGTCTTCTCCACGATAACCGAATGTCGGCGCCAAAGGCACAAAACGCTGACTGGCAAAATTTAAGTGTTGAGCATCGACGGTGGAAAGCTGACTCATCATTCTCACATCAGAAGTAAAACCTACAAAAAACACGGAGGCTACTTTGACACCTAAAGTGAGACCTAAACCTGTCTGAACACCAGTCGTAGCGTCTGTCAGACTTGAGTGACTGAATTGACTGTAACCTGTAAAGGCAAAAAGATCGATGTAGAGAGAGCGCTCGATTCCCAATGACATTTCACTAAAGTCGGCTTTGCTTTCACTGACATTTCCCTTGGCCTCGGCAAGAAAGGGTGAAAGAAAAATTACAATCAAACTTATCCACTTCATCATAGCGACTCCCTAGCGAGCAAAACGCCTGTTTTACCATCGTAGACAAAAATATTTCCTAAAATATCTAAGACGACAATTTCGCGCACTCCATCGCCGTTGATATCCACATAATCGTAAACTTCGGAGCCGAAGGAAGCTCTATCAATAGAACCTTTGAAGTCTCTCACAAGAGATCCGTCATAACCACTAAAGAGGTAGACGATGCCTGATGCAGTCATTACTTCGCTGGAGTAGAAAGGACTTGATATCGCGATATCTTCGACAGAGTCCTCGTTAAAATCATCGACGCTTATTGAACTAGCGCCAAAAAAATCATTTTGGCCACTAGGGTTGTGAATCGCCAAATGAATTTTCTTGCTGATCCCATCAAAAATAGAGATTTGATTTTGCAATGAGGTTTTGTAGTCGGTGGGGATAAAAGTAAATTCCAAAACTCGGTCAAAAGTTATATCCGAGATTTCTTGAAGCTTAAAACCTTGCTGTTGGGACTTGTTCGCTTGTTGATTGCGTTTTGTTTGGATAAAGTTCAAGAGAAAATCTTTATTTTGTAAAACGAAAGCTGCCGTGCCGGTGACACCTCTTAGAGCTGATTGATTGGCGCTGCCATCATGATAGTTAATTTGAATATTACTTGAGGTCACACCAGTTGCCGTTGGTTTATAAGAAACTATCACTGTGCAGGAAGCCCCAATAATAATTGTGTTAGTACAGCTGCCACCTGCTCCAGGATAAGAACCTCCCTTAAAGGAGTAAGGCGCTACGAGACCAGTGCCGATAACACTTGTTGCATTAGCGCTTCCCAAGTTGGTCACGGTAAATGATTTATCAGTTGTCGAACCTACCGATTTGGTTCCGTAGTTGTAAGTGGGGCCATCGGAAAGGGACAAGAAAGCTAATGCTTGACCAGTGCCTGTTAGGTTCTTTGAAACCGTTTGGGTGCTGGCACCGTTGAAATAATTTATTGAGACCGTCGAGTTGTGAACCGATGCGGAATTTGGTGTGTAAGTTACAACAATCGTACAACTGCCTGAGCTAAGAGTTGTACTACAAGTACCGCCGGTTCCAGGGTAGGTTCCACCTTTGTAAGCGTAAGGTGCCGAGAGGGCAATGGGTGAGAGTGACGTTGCTGCGGTAGTTCCGGAATAGGCGATGGTGAAAGTTGCATCGTTAGGTGATCCTGTGGCATGGGAACCGTAATCGTAAGCGGTCGCTGGCGAAAAACTCAGTAAAGCCGGCGCAATTCCCACACCCGTGAGTGCTCTTGTCGAAGAAGCCGCACCAAAACCGTTATTGTAATTTAATTGAAGAGTGGTGTTGTGCGTGGCAACTGCGTTTGGAGAATAATTAACAACGATCGTGCAAGTTCCAGAGCTCATAGTGGTTCCGCAGGTACCGGCAGTGCCAGGATAACTACCACCAGCGTAGCTGTAAGGTGCGGCGAGACCGGCGTCAGTGATTCCACTGAGTGAAAGCCCACCGGCATAAGTGAGCGTAAAAGTTTTTGTTGATGTCGCACCTACCGTTACGTTTCCGTAATTGTAGGTGGGCCCGTCAGAAATAGAAATACTTCCTTCTGTTGAGCCTGAAACATTGCGAGTGGAATTTTGGGTGGTGGCTCCGTCGTTGTAACTGAAAGTGAAAGAACCACTGTAGGTGCCTGCGGTAACAGGAGAATAGGTCACCACGATCGTACAAGTGCCAGCCGCGATCGTCGCTCCGCAGGTTCCACCAGTTCCTGGGAAGGTTCCACCTTTAAAAGAAAAAGGTGCAGCGAGCCCCGCGCCGTTTAACGAAGTGGCAGCTACTCCGCCGGAGACGTAAGTGACTGTATAAGTCTTGTCGACACTCGTGGAAGTTTGTACTGATCCAAAATTGTAAGTGCCGCTATCGGAAATACTAAGAACAGCGGCCGCTAATCCTGTCCCGGTGACTCCTCTGTTGATAATCTGAGTGACGGCACCATCGTTATAAGAAAAATTGAAACTACTGCTGTGAGCTGCTGCTGTGGTTGGGCTGTAGCTGACAATAAGAGTGCAAGTGCCCGAGCTAAGTGTCGAGCTACAAGAACCGCCAGTTCCAGGATAAGTTCCGCCTTTGAAACGAAAAGGCAGTGCCAACCCACTTGCCGTCATTGCCGTAGCTGTTAGTGTTCCTGAAGAATAAGTCACCGTAAAAATTTTATCTGTGGCTGTTCCAACAACTTTCGAACCGTAACTGTAAGTCGGGCCATCTGAAACAGAAAGGACTGTAGCGCTAACTCCTGTTCCCGTAATATTTCTCGAGGCCGTTTGATTGTTAAAGCCATCATAGTAATTGATGCTGATGGTAGAATTGCTGGTGACGTTTGCGGAAGGAGCATAGCTGACAACGATCGTGCAATTTCCCGTGCTGAGTGTTGTTCCGCAATTTCCCCCTGTGCCAGGGTAGGTGCCGCCTTTGTAATTGAAAGGTGCTGCAATTGCGACAGGACTCATTAATGTCGCGGGATTGCCGCCGGCAAATCCTATTGTAAAGGTTTTGTCAGTTGAACTGCCGACAACCTTGTTGCCATAGTTGTAGGTGGGGCCATCTGAGATTGTAAGTCCTGCTTGTGTCGTGCCTGTGATAGAAACCACAGTCGCAGTGGTGATTGCTCCATTGTTATAATTGAAACTTGCATTGCGAGTGAACGTTCCCGGTGTGACGGGCGCGTAAGTTAAAACAACCGTACAGTTAGTTCCAATATTGATTGTTGTTGTGCATGTTCCGCCTGTTCCCGGAAAAGTTCCGCCTTTGAAACTATGCGGAGCCGTAACGCCAGAAACAGAAACAGAAGTGGCTGCAACTCCACCTGAGGCATGGGTGACAGTAAAAGTACGATCAGCGCTATTGCCAGTCACAATTAAACCGTAGTTGTAGCTGGGGAAATCACTGACGGTGAGTACAGCTGGCGGCACTCCTTGCCCCGTCATGCTTCGTTGAATAATTTGCGGGAACGCTCCGTCGTGATAGGCTAAAGTCATTGTGGCGTTTAACGTGGCGACCTGTTGCGGAGTGAACTGAACGACAATGGTACAACTACCTGCCGCCAAAGTTGTGCCGCAAGTTCCGCCGGTGCCAGGGTAAGAACCGCCGCGAAAAACAAAATCGCCACTTAAACCTGTCGCATTGAGAGCGGTCGCGGGGACTCCACCCGAAGCGTAAGTCACGGTGTAGGTAAGGGTTGTCTGCGAGCCAACTGCTTTAATACCAAAATTAAAAGTTCCCGTGTTGTTCACAGTTAAAACTGCTGGCGGTACACCTGTGCCCGCGAGACTCCGAGTTGCAGTGGTGCTGTTTATTCCATCAAAATAATTTAAAGTAATAGTATCGCTGTGGGGAGAAAGTGTTGTCGGTTCATAGGTCACGACAATAGAACATGTACCAGATGCCAGAGTGCTTGTGCATGTTCCACCTGTTCCTGGGAAGTTGCCTCCTTTAAAAGTGAAAGGAGCATTAAGATTCAGTGATCCCATGCTTGTGGCAGTAGCACCACCAGCGGTTCGCGAAATGGTGAGTGTCTTGTCAGTGATTGAACCGACAGCCTTGATTCCATAATCGTAGGTTGGACCATCAGAAATTTGCAAAACAGATTGTGTGTAGCCGGTTAACGTTATCGCGGTCTGGTAAGAGACGCCGCCCGCTGTGTAGCTAATGACTAAATCATCTTGATCTGTACCGATCACTGTCGGCGAATAGACGACGACGATGGTGCAAGTGTGATTGACTTCGCTGTCAGTGCAAGTACCACCAGTTCCTGGGTAGGTTCCACCCTTAAGCCCAAAGGGAGCGCTTACTGTGGCGGTAATATTGGTGGCAGGTATGCCACCATCGACCTGCATGGTGATTGTTCCTTCAACGGTAGTTCCAGTGCCGGCGAGACCTAGCGCAAACGGTGAGGCGGTTTGAACTGATAAGACAACAGGAGGGCGACCAATACTTTTTGAAGTAATAGAACCGTCGTTACAGGCTAAAATGAAAACTGGTACTAGCAAAAGAAATAATTTTTTCATTTGTGTACCAAGTCCTGAGTTCTCACACGCGATGAAGGAACTTTAAGAGTAATCTTTGCGATAAAAGAAGTGTCGAGATTTTTTTCGTAATTTACTTGTCCTGTGAACACGATCGATTGATCAGAAAACCAAATATGCTTAAACAGCATGTAAGAAAAACCAAAAAAATAGCTTTCACCAAAACCCGTTTCATAATTCAAGCGACCGAAAGCCTCTTGATTGCCACTGGCGGTGAAATCGGCATTGCCAGCGACATAAGAAATCCCAGCGAATAAATCCAGACGTTTGTAATTAAAGGTTTCTGCAAGAGCAATTCCAGCCGACGTCGTGTTTACAAAATTAGATTTCCAAGCCCCTCCGTAGTTGGCGAG
>CAYPZY010000178.1:0-6414 GCA_964415155.1 uncultured Bdellovibrionales bacterium | reverse complement strand
ATGATCTTGTTGATGGTATAGAAATCTAGCAAATCGTTACGACGCAAATCTTACACGCCAGGATTCCGATAAATCGCAAATTTGAGACTGGCAAAGACAATCAATACCCATAGTATAAAACCGTGAAGAAATGTCTTAAGCCCCACGTTCTTAATTGTCGACATGGTGAGCCCGCTTCCAATCAAAAATAACGTCGCCACTAAGGTTCGCTTTGCGATCCCTTCAATTTGATGTCCAAAGGGTTGCAAGAATGGAAAGCTCGAGACTAACGCTGACATAAGGATAAACCCGGCAATAAACCATGGGATCGGCGCTGATTTTTTTTTTACCTCATCTTTTTTATAAAACTTTGCACAAAGGAATGCCAGCGGAATAATCCACAATGCCCTGGTCAATTTAATGGTGGAACCCACCTCGAGGGCTCGTTGACTAAACTGCATGGTAGCGCCCACCACGGAACTGGTATCATGGATTGCAAGTGCAGCCCAAAGGCCGAACTGCTCTGACGATAAATGGAAAGTATGGCCCAGTGGGGGAAAAATAAAAAGCGCGATTGCATTTAAGATAAAAACTATTCCAAGCGAAACGGCGATGGATTCATCTTTGGCATTGATCGCAGAGGAAACTGCGGCAATCGCACTACCACCACAGATTGCTGTTCCAACATTGATAAGGAGTCCCATTTCCGAAGAGGTTTTAAAAACACGCGCAAGAAGTGTTCCTACCAGCATTATCAGTGTCAAAGAAACTAAGGTGTAAACGATACCGTCTGAACCCGCCTGAATCACCGAAAGGAAATTCATGCCGGCACCGAGGCCCACGATTGACCAAGCCAAGAGATTTTTGGTGAGAGGTCTTGTCTTTGGCAAATAAGGATTACCGAAGATGATAGCAATGAGGACGCCTAGGAAGAGAGCGACGGCAGAATTAAGAAAGATCAGCGAAATTAAAAAGCCAAGCGGGACTAAAATTTTGGGGAGCATCTCTTTCACGTCGGTCCTTCATATCTTACAAAATTTAAGGTTCAGTACTTGCTCAAGCATCACTTGTTTAAACTTCTCTGGCTCCTCGAACGTCATCATATGAGCTGAGTTTTCGAACCAAATTGTTTTCTTGCAGGGAGCTCGGAGGTTCTTCATATATTTTTCTGCAGAGATTGGTTCTGTATTGTAATCATGTCTTCCCAAGATTGTCAGGATAGGAACTTCAATTTTTTTAATCACTTTAGTGGGTTCTTGTTTCAGGACTTCAAAAAATAGCCCAGTTGCCAATTTAATACCTTTATCGACCTGTAGTCGATACTCTTTAATGGCCTTCTCGCTAGCTATGTGGGAATTGTGGCCATCGATATCTTTGAGACTGTAAGGAAAGCCGAGGTTTGTTCGCGGTTCAAAATAGTTTTTCAAAAACCCGTCCCAGTCTTTGTTTGCGATCGTCTTTTCGATGTCAAAATCTTCAAGTTGCTTTTTCCATTCGATGAGATTCTTCTTTTTTTGTAGATTTTTTTCTAATTTTATAATCTTTCCCGCGTGCGCAATCAATTTTTGTCGCATCATTTTGTAAGCTGGAATCATGTCGGTGACCAGTCCGACGGCAACGAAGGCTTCAACAATATGTGGATTCCTGTTTACAACCCTAAGACCAAGATAGCTTCCCCACGAGTGTCCAATTAAATAGATTTTTTTTCGGTTAAATCGTTTAAGTAAAGTTTCTATTAAAGTGATAGTGTCATTTTCCATTTGTTGGATCGTTAGGGATTGAGAATCGATGCCTTCAGCATAAGAGGCTCCTGCGCCTCGTTGATCCCATTGAACAACAATAAATCTATTCATCAACAGATCCGTTTCGCTACCGGCCTGATGCATGTGCGGGTGTCCTGGTCCTCCATGTAGAAAAAGTAACAGTGGCGCTGATAAATTATTTCCGCGGATCCATACTTGTTGATCAACGCCATTAATTCTCATTTTGGTGTATTCGTCTATTGAAACTTCTGATCTTTCAGGAATTGCAGTGCAATGAAGGAGCGGTATCGTCAAAAAAATTGCCATTGAAATGTGAGTTACAAACATCCGTGTTTTCTGCTTCATTTTCTGATAGCTGATCATACCTAATTCTATCTCCTTTAAACAGGGATGGTCACGTACAAATTCTTGCCGTGGTAGAATCAAAGCCTACGGCATCTGCATTGCACTTGTTTTTCGCGAACTTCTCAAACCGAATAGGGGGATTTTAAATGAAATCTTTTAAAATATTTATAAGTGTAATGCAATTTTTATCATTGGCAATCGCTAATGCCGGGTCTGCGGAACTAACAGCAAAGCCATATGAAGTTGTTTGGCAATTTAACTATAATGAGGGCGAGGCTGAGGCTATACACTTACAAAAGCTAAGTCAGTTTAAGCAAATTGCGAGAGAGAGCGGTTGGAATGTAGCTGTCGTAAAAACTTTAAGTCAAACGCTTGCTAACTATAAACTGAAAAGTGGCGAGTCCTTGGCCGATGTTGTCGTCAATAGGTTAAAGGGCTGCAAATCATTTGATGAGAAGTGTCGCCAAGTCATTGCCAATTTAAATAGAAGAGACTTGGAAGAAATTAGTGACGTAGGTCCATTGAGAAATGAAGTCCTTAGTCTTCCTGCCCAGTACACACAGTACTTAATTTCGATAGATGCCGGTTCTGCTTATCGCGTAAAAACAGAGAATAGAAAAACAACAGCCGTTATTTCTTCTAGCCTTGCAAGTGCCACAAAGTTGATCGAAGAAAGTAAACACGCGGTTGCTAGAATGTCGCGTGCTTGCGTTGGTTCAACTTGTTGGACTTTCGAGACAATTGTTGAATAGAAACAGAAATTATCGAATCTACTTCCACTGCCACGGGTGGGAGTAGGGCGCCCTCTGCACAGACAGCTACTCTAACTCCTTGCTGGAAATATCACGGTTCGGACCGTCACCACCGGGTAATCCATCCTTTCCTAACGATTTTATCTCAAATGTTTTACCATCGGACTGATAAAGGTATTCGTTTCCCCAAGAATCGCGAGGGGGATAGAAGATGCTCTTCGAAAAAATTCTTTGCAGCGAAAGGCAATTTCCCAAAAATATTGCAGCTAATGAGAGAGTGGCCTGGCTATAAGAAGTTTCGTGGTGCCGATCCACCAGATTAAAATAATCTTCAACTTTACAACCTAAGAAAGTATTGGGAAATAAAAAATAAGGATCAGGTCCCCATTCTTTGCAGCTTGCTGATTGAAACTGTAAAGCCTTTAATGTTTCCTCCGTGCTCGGGTAACTTTGGCAATCGCCATGATACAAGTCCAATGCGAGCTTAATTGCATTGATATGAACGCGGGTATTTTGGATATCGCTTCGACAGCGGTCTTTGATAATATCGAAAAGTATCACAAAAGATACCATAATAACGCCCGAAACAGTGGCGAGACTAATTAGGATAGCTTTCGGTGCCTTCATATATCTCATCATATTCTCAATGTGAGAATTTTCAAATCTTTTACAGAGCTAACTGCCATCGCGGAAGTGGTGACCAGATTAATTGTTTACACGCAAATTTTTTGGCGCCGCGGGCTTGGTACTTCCAGGCGAAGCGGCATAGTCAGGTGGAAATGCGCAGGCGTTGCTGTTGATGTTGAGTCGGAGGTGTACGTCGTTACAGGAGTTTCCGACTATATCGTTCATTCCTGATACTACTGCGCCACATGGAAATTGTCCCGTCACCGGATTCCATAAAGGTTCTTTTGTGAGACTGCCACCTTCATAGCGATATAGAATACTCGCACCAATGTTGGCTCCATTTTTGCCAAGCCCAATTAGGGGTGAGTTAACAGGAATCCAGACGCGGCAGGAGCCGATGGCGGGATCTCGCGAAAGGGCATTTGTAAAGTTGGAGCTGGATGTCGGCGAATAGTTTGTAGAGTTCATAAACGAATCGCTTGAGTGAATTGTCCAAGTCTGAATGTCAGCAGTAATGTTGATGCCAGTGCCTTTTTTACCGACCGAGAGAATGTTCTCGCCACTAAATGAGTAAATGTTATCTCCCGGTGATTCTGAATTTTTATAGACTAAAAGGCCACTATTCTGACCAAACAACAGTGAGATGTTTTTGAAAACAGTGCCTTTTGCGCTTGAAATAAGTGCTCCAATGTCACGTGGTTCAATGATGGTGTTGTGCTCGGCCAAGAGGTTAGTGGTCATATTCTGTGCTCCAGGTCCTGAGTTGACGAAAAATCCCTGACTGTCGTGTAGGGAAATATTTCCGTAAAAATATGTTTGATCTATTACTTGATAGTAAGCGTTTAGGTAATAACCACCGCCGTTTCCCTCACTAATGTTGTTTTCGAAAACATTAAAGCTCGCCTTTGCGCTGCCGTAAATATTAAAGCCCGCATCTCCTCGTGACGTTTCGCCATTTGCAGAGGGAAATCCGTTCACAATGTCAGCATGGCTGCGAGAGTTGGCGAAATTGCGTCTGAAATAATTATTGCTTCCTGAAGCTAGTTGCAAACCGTAACGGTGATAGAGATAGAGTTCGTTTTCTTCGAAAAGTGAATTGTTGACTCGCAAAAAAAGTAGCGCACTGTTCTTGTAGCGATTATCTCTATGAATAAGAAATCGCCTGACAATAATTCCGTTAGACTCTTTGAGCGAAACCAATTCCGAGTAGGTTGCGTTGGCAAAATCACCACCTTGAACAGTCAGTCCTTCGAGTGTCCAATAACTGCAGTTTACCAATAGAAGTGGATTTGAAACTCCGCTATCTTGCAGTAGCGCTTTTCTCTCGTTAGCGGCTCGCAAAGTAATACGCGAAGTAGCCGTTCCATTTTTTGAGTTACCAGCACAATCAATAAAAAGGTCGCCTGTGGAATTTGCCGAATAAGTACCATCAGATAAAATCAAAGTATCGCCAGGATTTAGTTTTGGAAGGGTGAAGGCAAATGTCCTCCATGGCGAGGAAGAGGTTTCTCCCGTGTTTGCCGAGTCAGATCCGTTTGGAGAAATGAAAAATGTTTTCGCTTCGGCCACATGCGATGAAAATGTTACTACGAAACTGACAAAGATGAGAACTCCGAGCATTCTTTCATTTTAGCAGAAGAAGGTTAAACTTGCGGGAATTCTCAAAACGACACAGTGTTCAGTATCAAATTGACATACAAAAGGGACATTTATTTGGTGACTCTGGCGGTCTATTGGCGACAACGTGACCTTTCGCCGAACTTTCCATCGGATTGAGTAAATCCCAGTAAGGGTAAGTCCCTTCTTCTAGGGGATGACAGCTGGGTTATACACCTCACGACAAATGGGCGGAGCGGATAAAATCAAAAAGCAGCGTTGATGATCGGTGAGATGTGGAAAGGTCCATTATTATTGAAGTTGACCAATCCTATTTGGATTCCGTGAAGATCATTGGCGATATTTATCAGTCCTAATTGGATTCCATAGACACTGCCTGCGCGATTGTACCCTGCGATTTGAACCCCGAAAACTTTATTGGTTCCCAAATTAATGTTGGCGAGTCCCGCCACCTGCAAGCCCGTTACGGTAGCGAGGCCCCGATTTACATTAAACAGGCCGGCGATCGCAATTCCCTTAAAATCCACGTCTGTAATGTTGCCCAATACTGCCAAATCAATTCCGCGAACTTCTCGGTTTTTTCCGACAACACTTAGACGAAGGCCTTTCACCCCAAAACCAGTGCCAGGCACCTGAAGAGGCGGGAATAATGCTATCTCCAGAGGAGAATTATCAGAGCCTTCAGCGAACGCATGAATTGGCCATAAGACATTTGTAATCAGTAAAAGTCCTGCGCACAATTTTCGACTGATCAAGATATTTCCCCCTCATCTCCGAGCTACAATTTCTAATTTAAAACATATGAATTGTTTTTAGTCATTGCATGGCGGGCCATAATGACTTCCTTCTTTTAGCAATTTTCTTATTGAATCAGAATCACGCATTATCTTTCTTCCGATATAGTTTTGCATGCGGCTGATCTCATGTTGTTAAATTGACTTGTGGTAAATTCAATTTAACAGGGCTTCTGATTGACAATTCGATCAGAAGCAGCTGATTTTTTTATACCGTCGGCAATTAAATCACGTTCTAGCTGCGAAATACTTGCCAGAATACTAAAAATAGCAATTCCAACGGCGCTATTTGTATCAATTTTTTCAGTGAGGCTAACAAAATGCACTCCTTTTTTTTTAAAAATTTTGAAGTGTTTGATGGCCAAGCCTTTTTTAAATTTCAAATGTATCTATTCGACATTATAAGGGATTTGGCGGTTTAAATTCGCAAATTCATGCTCTCAGGAAGGAAAAAATGTATGACAACTCAACTCCTTCTGAAGCCGAAAAATCTTTGAAACGAATTGGCTTAGTTGATTTTTAAATTTTATTTTTCTC
>CAYPZY010000177.1:0-6430 GCA_964415155.1 uncultured Bdellovibrionales bacterium | reverse complement strand
CAATTCTTGTTGATCAAGCCTTCGCGGGATATCTCAAAAAATACGCGCAAATGGCTAGCAAAGCCATTATTAGCCATGAAGACATTGAACTCTACGAAGCGATCAGAAATCTATCTGACATCAAAGAAGACCCGCGCTCGACGCCTCAGCAAATAAAAGAGGCGGAAAAAAATCTAGAAACAGTGTCCGCCAAAATGAGCCACGTGTCTGAAGCCGGTCTTCTCAGTAGAATGAATTGGTGGACAGCCGAATATGGTCTTATCGGTGATCTGAGCAATCCGAAAATATTTGGCGCTGGTTTGTTGTCTTCCGTTGGCGAAGCGGAAAGCTGTTACGATCCAAAAGTTAAAAAAATTCCACTCACCGTTGAGTGTATCGATTATTACTACAATATTACCGAGCCGCAACCGCAACTCTTCGTCACACCAACTTTCGAACATCTGGAAAAAGTTCTTGAAGATCTTGCCAACCTCATGGCCTTTCGCATAGGGGGCGGCAAAGGATTGGAAAAAGCCCTCCTCGCTAAAACAGTCAATACGGTAGAGTATAATTCAGGTTTACAGATATCTGGTGTGCTAGATAAAATTCACAAAGATTCTGAGGGAGCACCGATTTATCTGGGATTTAGCGGTCCCTGCGCCCTCGCACTTGAAGGTCATATAATTTCGGGTCAAGGATTAGAACATCATCCACAAGGTTTTGGTTCACCCGTCGGAAAATTTAAATCCAAGGATCTTAAAGAGGGCGAGACTACCCGCCTTGAATTTGCGTCGGGTGTAATTGTTGAGGGTTTATTAAAAAAGATTTTAAGAAATAAAAATCAAATTGCGCTGCTCACATTTGCTAATTGCACCGTAAAGTTTCGGGAACAAACTCTTTTTGATCCTAGTTGGGGTATTTACGATATGGCAGTAGGTGAAAAAATTGTTTCCGTTTTTGGTGGACCAGCTGATCGCGAGTCTTTTGATGACAGTAAAGACTTTGCCGTAAAAATAATCCCCAAACGTATCTTTTCCTCGGAGGAAAAGTCCTTACACGCACTTTACGCGCGCGTCCGGGAGATTCGCGAACGCAAATTGGTTAATCAACATAGCGAGGTCGCTTCGATCATTGTCAGTTTAGGCAAAGACCACCCACAGGATTGGTTATTGCTTTTAGAGATTTTTGAATTGGCGCAAATGTTTGATGGTTGGGAAGCTACAAAAGAAATGGCGCATACCTCGCTAATCAAATATGCGCAAAAGTTTCCAAAAACCAAAGAGCAAATTGAAGATGGAATGGAACTAGCTTCCACCCCGACTTATCACTGATTACTCGATATCTTTTTCGATGGCACTACAACCCGGCATATCAGGACGGTTGATCACATGATGCACATCGCGGGCTGGTTTTGATAATTCCATTGGTCTTTCGGTAATAACTATAACAATACGACATTGGCCAGCCTTCTCGTTCACCTGCTTTACGGCACGGATAAAGAGAAGATAAGTTTCACCATCAGTAGAACTCATAATGGCACGCACGACCTTATTGTCGCTTCGACCTGAAACACCCAAACCCTTAGCGCGAATTTGACCGTGATTATCATAGATAGTGACCTGAACGACGCGGGTTCCATCTTGATGTTCTTGAATGATGTTAAAATTAATTTGGTAACCATAGGCTTTACCAGTTTCTTGAACGTTCCAGTTACCTTCCATATGCTTCCAGGGAATAGGAATTTCTTTACCCCACGGAAAGGGAACTATTTCGGCCTGTGAGGAGCCTACAAACAGCATCGCCATCAACGTTGCCATTAAAACTAAAAATGTCTTGTACATAGTTTCTCCTTATTAGTGCTCAAGTAAAATTCTGGTATTTTTATTTAGATAGTACCCGTTTTTAGCTCTGAAAATATATTTTGGCTTTTCCGCATCCGGCTCAATCATTTGGCGCAAGCGTTTAATGGTGACATAAATCTTATTGTCGTGAACAGCGGGGTTATAGTCTTGTTTCCAAATTCGTTTAACCAAAACCTCTTTAGAGAAAGTTTCCCCAGGGTGTTGCATGAATAAATGCAGCAGATCCAAAAGGATGAATTGATTCTTGAAATCGACAGGCCCACGCTTTCGCTCGGTGACTGTGTTTTGTTTTTGATCAAAAATTAAATCGTAATCATTGTGAGGACGCACGCCAAGCTCTTCCAACTTTTCATTGATCAGGCGCGCCTGGCGTTTTAGCGACGAAGAATCGACAGTTGCCTTTGCAAGTTTTAAATAAGTTTTGGCAAGGTCAGCTTCGCCCAAATCTTGATAACAAATTCCCATCGCCCACAGCAAAGTGGAATACATAAACAGATTTTTTTCAACTTTAAGAAGTTCGTAGCATTCCCATAAAATCTCTAGCGCCTCATTACAACGACCAAGTTTACGCAAGATATAAGCATTAAGGATTAGATTAGATATCCTTAAGAAAGGAAGTTCCAGCACCTCAAAAAATACTTTTAGATTGTAGCACTCCTTCAAAGCTTCAGAGAGCTTGTCTTGTGCATAGTAAACGATGCCTGTGCCAATGATCGCGTGACAGATATCTTCTTTGTTATTTTTTTGCAGCCCTAATTGTAGTGATTTTTGAAAATACTCCAGAGCCGTATCAAATTGATTTTTGTAATAAGCGCAAAGACCTAAAGTGTAATAGGTGCGGGAGCTAATTTGAAACCCTTCGTTCAAAACCAAATCTTGAAGACTCTCTTTCAACTCATTGATTTTTTCGAAATCTTCCATTTCCGCATACATCCGCAAAAGAAAATTTTGGCACTTAAGGAATTCTTCCCAATTCTTTTCTTTGCGAAAGCGTTCACTTAAGTAGTTGTAATGGCCTATGGCGGAAGGAAAATCGCAGCGGTCAAAATAAAGTTTGGCTAGTTCTTTCTGCTGATCAACGAGGTCGCTTACCACTTTAGTTAATTTCCTTTTTCTTAAATCATCTGTTTTTTAAGTCAGGAAATTCTTACAAAACCTAAACTGGAAAGTCCAAAAATATTTTAAGGACCTTTCATTTTGCGCAGGAGGTTGTGTCTGTTGCATGTTGGTAACATCCTTAAGCTCCTGATTTGTATGGATAGTTACCAAACTGAGTCTCTTGCAGTTTGTTTAAGCAGGTCAAACAAAATAACGTGATTGTTACATTCGACTGAAAACAAAAACCTAAAGCAAAAGGCCAATTAAATAACAATAGTTTAGTTGGTCTCGCTTATTGGCTTGGCTGAACAGCTTCCTCCGCCTGCTTTGCAAACGTAAAGACAACGATTTGACCATACAACTCTTGTTGCTCGTCACTCGTAGGTGGCTCTCCCCAATCTGCAAGAAACTTTCTATTTCCTTCGGCAAATGCACGTTCAAAAATTCGCTGCTTGCCACCTTGGGCGAACTCTCGCACTTGTCCTGACAGCGCTCGTGCTTGTCTAACTTCTTGCGCCTCAGCCATGGCATGCCTATCCAATTCTAGAGATACCTGCGAGCTTACTTCGACAACCTGAGCCCCAATAATGAGCGTCCACATTAGGGTCAACCCAACTCGCCGAAATGTATTATAGGTGTCACGATAATTTTGAGTACTCAAGGCTTCCCGAAGTTCCTGCTCGTGAGCGTCGAATCCCTCAAGAATTACTTTTTGCATAAGTTCAGGAGGAATAGGTTTATCTTTCATTTTAAAAAACGGAATTTGTAAAAAAAACTTCTGCACCCGCCAAAGTTTCGCTGAAAATCTTGTCCACAAACCAGGGCTTTTATGATCAATCTCATTCCAGCTACGCATAAGACCATCGCGCAAAATCCCTTCGCCAATACGATGCAAAGTAGATTCACGAAAACGCTCGTCGCTAGATTTCCTTAGGTAATCCATGACTTGGTAACGCGGACCAAAGAGTACGAGAGACATCTCGCTGGCCAAACTCTCAATATCTGTAGAAAGCGTCAACTTTTCTAGATTCGCACTTTGGACAATCTGAAGCATTTTCTGCTGACGATCGTATTCGAGACCAATGCGATATTTAACATTATTGGTGAATCGCCGTAAAAAACTTTTTTGTTCCTTGGGAAAATCAAAAACAAAATTTTCCGACTGATTTTGTAAGAAGTGATTATTCTCTCGATCGATATTTTTCAGAATATTAAAAAGGCCCACGTCCTTTAAAAATAAATTTTGACAGATGGCTTCGCCATGCGCCAAGGGGGCGACTACCATTTGCAAAGTCAATAAAAGGGCAAGACATCGTTTCACTATGAACTCTCCAACGCCAATAAGACACGCGGCAAAGATTTGCGAGCTTGTTTAACACCTTCAAGCGCCTCAGTTCGATTGACGCTATCCTGGATCGGTGTGGAAAGAGTGATGGCATTTAAGACGGAGGATGCTACGAAGTGACTGTTTCGAAAAAAATCGTCGCGAGAAAGCTTAGTTTCGCGAAAACCCATGGCAATCAATGCCAGCTGACTTGCCGACTTTATTAGCGAAACATGATTTTCTAAACTACGGCGGTCTTCAAACTTGTTTAGGCCCTGCACTAGCTTGTAAAGGGTGCCGAGAATATCTTCCTTTTGCGATTGTGAAATTGACGATTCTGGTAACGCACTTTTTATTTCATTTACACTTTTATTTAGTTTCGCCGCATTTAACGAAGCCTCTTTTTGTGCGGTCACGTTGATAGAGCCTGCTATATTAAGAATCCCTGAAATAATTTTGCGGTTCTTGCTCGTCGTAACCTCTGGCCCCACAATTACATTCAGCAACGTCAACAACGATGCACCGGTGGCGATCGATTGCGCGACAACACCTGAGTCACTCGTAATATTTTGCTCCAGTTGCTCCAACTTAACTTCAAGGTCTTTTATATTTTCCTTTAACTCGCTCGTCTTTACTTTTGCCGAAGCAGGTCCTTCCACTTCTACGCGAAAAACGCGACTTTCCTGTGCTAAAGCCACATTCTGTAAAAACAGCACAGCGATTAACAAGCTAGATTCAAGTCCTTTCATCTTATTCTCCTGTCCAGACAAACTACGTCAACACTGTCTAAAAGTATGACAGCGACAAGCCGGCGAACCGTCCTAATTTAGTTCTAAATTACAGAAGATTGAAATTGCAGAAAGGGTGCCAGAACCTAATTCACTTTGTGTTTAAATATCGACTTACGCTTTTCACTATGAAAATAGGTCAATCTGATTAGCGTACCCATCATATCTGACATGTCTATTCCGCTTATGACAAAACCCGCTTTGAGCTTAGCGATTAAGATCGCAGGATTCGAAGGTTTATGGTGTGAAGTAATAGTCTGAAAGCCATTTTCATTGGTGAATTTAATCACAGATTTTAACATGAGAGTGTAAAGACCTTGGCGACGATATTCTGGAAGCACGAGCGAAATCCCCATGAGGAAATTAGCGCTACTAGTCTGCAGACCATAGCTAAGCGCGGCCAACTTGTCGCGATCATAAACAGCTAACCGCAGTTCGAGCCCCTTAGTTTGTTCTTCTAATTTTTTTCGATTGGCCTCTTCGGCCTCAGATAAGATATCCTGCCAAGGATATGATGCCCCCAAATACTCGGTGGTCAGTCGGGTGTAAAGCGGCTCTTCAAACTTTTCGACTATCTTAAAAGTAAACTTATTTTCATTCCACTCATTAACCGACATTGACCTAGTTTATAGTCAACGTCGGCCAAAAATCTACTTTATTTACATTCACTTTGTGAGACTGGACGAACACTCATCGAGCAAGAAGGACTGACCGCTACTGCAAATTCAGAAACGATACAGGCATTTTCTTTTTTAAATTTTACGCGCACATTAGTTGCTCGCATTTCGGCACTCTCGATCATAGCCATTTGATCAACTTTGTCAGATTTGAGGATGTAATCCAAAGTCGATTTGACGGCCATCGCTGAATAGCCAAGTGGCGAAATTGTGCAAGTGTAAGCTGGAATCGCAGCCAAAGTAGTAACAATTGAAATGATAAATTTACTCATAGAACCTCCTAAATATGGTTCGGAGTAATAGAGGAGATTAAATGCAGAGGCAAGAAATATGCGAGTTAATAATAGGTTTGAATAGCGCTCACCAAAGCCTTAAACACAATAAGTTTAACGCAGCTGCGCTACTAAAAGGTACCAGGTTCCTTTTTGTTATTTTTGCCTATAACTCAGCTTTTGCTTCACTAATTGCTTGGCGAGCAAGTGCAGTAGCTTCGAGCATTCTTTCCCGGTAGGGGCTCGTTCCCTCATACTTTCTGTAAGCAATCACTAAATTGCTGACTGTGAATCCAAGTAGACCCAACCTGCTTTCTTTGGACTTAATAGCTCCAGAAAATATCATCACTTCTGATGCCAAGGACGCCACCACCGTTAGGATATCGACTGCGATTTCTAATTTCCTCGTATTGTTGAAGTCATTTATAAA
>CAYPZY010000176.1:0-6457 GCA_964415155.1 uncultured Bdellovibrionales bacterium | reverse complement strand
TTCCGTCGCGAACAGGTCGGAAGCGCACTCAATGAGCTAGGAAAGGTCGTGCAGTTCAACAACGACGTGCGACGAAAGGTTCGTGAGAACTTTGCATGGTTCCCCATCAAAAACGAGTCGACAGTGTATGACGGCGATAGCATTTTTACAGGTCAAAATTCACAAGTAAATTTAAAACTCAATGATGGTACGGAAATGTCCATTGCCGAAAACAGTATGATTGTTTTAAAGAAACAGTCTAACCAACTCGATTTGGATCTGAAGTACGGAGAAATTAGCAAGATTGCCCAGCAACAAAATAAAATCGTTCTTGATCAGGGTGGCACTAGATCTGAGGTTTTGGCGCAAAAAGACGCCATCTTAAAAATTAGAGCTAATAAAGGAAAAGCGGTTGAAGTTAAGGTCCTAGCGGGCCAAGTTGATTTGAAGGACAGTACTGGAAAAAAACCTGATATAAAACTTAATAAAGACGAGGCAGCTAAAATCCTTACCACGGGACAGATTGCTGAAGCTGTTGGTCAACAG
This sequence comes from uncultured Bdellovibrionales bacterium, assembly GCA_964415155.1. Classification (GTDB taxonomy): domain Bacteria; phylum Bdellovibrionota; class Bdellovibrionia; order Bdellovibrionales; family SG-bin7; genus CAYPZY01. The sequence continues at coordinate 5,932 of CAYPZY010000176.1, read as the reverse complement.
ATTCAGCTAGAAACGCCGATTGACAATGAGAAGCGCTGGATAAGAAATGGAAAAGGAAATATTGAATTTGTATGGGAAACGACGAGCGAATTTAAGTTCTATCAAATCGAAGTTGCGAAAAATGATCACTTTGAAGAAAAAATTGTCAAACAGGTGGTCAATACAAGAAGATGGCAGACGAGTGACTTTTCGCAGACGGGGCAGTTTTACTGGCGAGTCCACGGTTTAAAAAAAGAAGGAACTAAATGGAAGAAGATCGCCTCCAGTAAAGCTGAGAAATTTTTTGTCAGTGAAGATCGTGCGCCAAAATTGCTTTTTCCTCCGAGTCAATCAGTTCTTATTTTAGGAAATAGTGAAATTATTCTGCCAGGAGGCGAACGAAAGAGCTTTAAGCAGGATAAGTTTTTTCATTTCAGCTGGAAAAACAACAGTTACGAAAATGTAATTTGGGAAATGAGCAAAACAAGTGATTTTGCTCAAGTCTTTTTGTCACGAGAGCTGGAAAGAGAAAAGTATGAGCTCCGTGAAAACTTACCTGCCGGAACCTATTACTGGCGGGTACGTGGCAATGAATTTGGTCGCCAGTCTAGTAGTAGTGCTGTCTTTGAAATTCATGTCGAACCTACACTTGCGATTAGTCTGCTTGAGCCTGCGAATGTCGAAAAAAAATGGGTTAATAAGGAAAATATCGATTTTACTTTCCAATGGCGAGCTCCAAGTTTTCTAAAGAAATTTCAGTTTGAATTGTCCATGGATAACGAGTTCAAACAAATACTTTTGCGGAGAGGGACGGAATCTCAGAAGCTGGAAGTAAAAAATCTAAAACAGTTAGGAAAATATTTCTGGAGAGTTCTTGCACTTGAAAAAAATCCAAATAAGGATCAGTGGCGGATATTGGTTTCAAGCCAAACGTTTTCTTTTGACCTCTTAGAAAATGTCGCGCCAGTGCTTTTAACTCCAGAATCACAATCGTCGGTGATTCTAACTACGGGTCATATCTACTCTGCTAAGCAAAAATTTAGAGAGCGTACTGAACCTGGAATGTTTCTTCCAGATTCGGTCATCTTTAAATGGAATAACAATGGTTATGAAAAAGTGTACTTTGAGTTGAGCGAAACGCCTGCTTTCAAAAAAATGCAGGCGCAAGAGGCTTTTGAACAAGCGGGGGAGAACGGCCAATTTACCTTAAATAGCCCAATACCGGGAAAATACTTTTGGCGCGTGCGTGGTGAAGATGCGCGTCATCAAACTAATTTGGTGAGCCAAGTTTTTGAAATAAATCTCTATAAGGAATTACCGCGAGTGCCTCTGGAAGCTCCTCAGGTAGCTAATGATATGAAGAAAATTGAAGTGCGAAAGATCGCGGGGCGCGCACCTTCGGCGAGCGACGACTGGTATGAGGCCTACGATTTAAGTGGAAACGGTAAACCCTATTTTGAGTGGGAAAAGGTGGAGGACGCCACAGATTATGAAATTGTCATTTCAAAACAGGCAACCATGAAGGATCCCGTTTTGAAGACTAAGACTTCTGAGAACAAATTTGTTTGGAAAGACATCAAGCCAGGATCGTACTATTGGTCTGTTGCTGCCAGTAATCGAAGATTGCCACAAGGAATACTCTCAGCGCCCCTAGAAGCCAAGATTTCGGTGTCGGCGCCAGAGATCGAAGCTGTCGTTACAAAAAAAGAGAAAGTTGTTGATAAAAAGGAATTAAACGCACCAATTCCGCCACTGGATTTGCATTGGCAGAAATCACCGCTTACGGATCATTATAAGATCGAAATTGCAAAGGACTCATCATTTTCAACAGCAAAGAGATTCAGGAGTGACGGAGAAAAACTAACCTATACGATGGCAAAGCCGGGAAAGTATTATTGGCGAGTCTATGCCGCCAACGAAAAAGATGAGATCATCAGCGAACCCTCTCAGACGGGCGAGTTCGCCTACGAAAGAGAATGGGGCCTGCGCACTCCTGCAGCTACCAGTCCGGCTTTCGATTCTTCAATGGTATTTTTGTCGAAGAGTGCAAGTCACGTTGTTTTAACATGGAAGAAGGTCAACGGTGCCACACTTTATGAATATCAACTCGCCACTGACAAGACGTTTGAGAAACCTTATCACACCGGCAAGACAGAAAATCTAAAAGAGTACATCCAGACAGATATTCCTAATGGGAAAAACTTCTGGAGAATTAGAGCTCTCTCTGCAAAATACAACTCTGAGTGGTCTGAACCTGTACCGTTTGTTGTTTCTTACGGCAAGCAATCAAACTAGACCAACATCTTACATTATGCCATTGCTATCGTCTTCTCTCGAGTTTAGAATCGTAAAGAGATTTCGCGTAAATGAAGCAGACAATACTTTTCTCTTTGCTGATGATTTCCTTTTTGGCCGTAGCTCACGCCGAAGATGAAGATGTAATAAAAGAATTGGAAGATTCTCAAACTACAAGCCAATCGCCAACCGCGGTGCAAGCGGAACCCGCGAAATCTAAAGCTACTGTTGTAAAAGGAAGTCCTTTGCCAAGTGATTATAGTTTCTTGGCCGATTTTGATCCTACCGATGAATCTGCTTATCCAATGAATTTTGATTTTTTAAAGAGTGGCGCTAAGCTTTTACCGCAAAAATTTATTTATGCGATTTCAAAAAGTGGTTTACTTATCGGGCCCGTTTCTTTTTTAGAGCGACACATTGACTTTAAAGTTCTTACCCGGGGTAGTAATAAAGATTTCCAGTTTACCTGGCCGGATCATCTTCCCAAACAGGGTAAGATCTTTATCATGGGAAGCGGTGAAAAGGAAATTCTTTGGCAAGAAAGCTTTACTAAGCGTGATATAGGTAACGACGTCAAATATTATCGCCGGGTCAGTAAAAAAAATAAGGTTTCCTCCTATAACAGGTGGACCGAAAAAGGGGTGTCCACAAAACTTTTAAATAAAATAAAGGATCAGCAGCAATTTCGGATCTGTTATGTTTTCGAAGGCGACGCCTACTTTTTGCAATTTTGTACCGCCTCCTACAAACTAGATGAGTCTTTTAAAGAACAGCGATTGCCGCCGACCGACGTGCAGGTCATCATCAACAGCGTCACTACCAAACAGCGCGGGATAATTATTCTTGGCGGCGAGGTGGACAAAATTGATTTCAAAGCAACCCTTCCCAAAGGGTCTTTTGTACAATTCACAACTCAACCGATTGTTTTTGAGATCGTTGACGCTGTTAAGGGGCCAAATAAATCCATTGTAATTAAAGCTAGGGGCGCTACTCCGTACACAGATAATATCAAGTGGGTACAAGAAGATTTATGGCAGGCTGAAATTAAGAATTTGAAGTTCTATGTCGGCGGTGAGGGAGAAATTCCATTTTATCAGGAGATTTTTTTGAGTGAGGAGGCTCCGACTAATGAGGATCGGTTGTCTCTTCATAAAAGAGTTAGACATAATACTTATGCCAATGAGTTGACGGTATACGGTTACGCCCCTGAGGCCGCCGATTTGCAAAATTTAGATGGAGAAGTAGCTAAGTACGACAAGAAGTATTTTGTTTGGAAGATGAAAGACTTTAAGAAGGGAAAGTTTAACAAAAAAGACGTACGAGTAAAGTATGGTGACAAAATGTACGCAGCATCCTACGATGTTTATCGGCAATATCAACTAGAAATCAGCGCGCGTATTTCTGGAGTCGCTCTTGTTGATACTAAGCAAGTATTGTTTATAGGGGATTTAATTCTAGGCTCATGGTACGAGTCTTTTTTTGGTTGGAAAAATTATTGGTTAGGGCATCAGCGTTGGGGGCTTTATTTAAAGCACTTCCGAAGTTTGATGACTACTCCTGATCTGACTACATTCGCCGCGACAAGTTTAGATTTGAAGTATCGACTCACACCAGGAGTTTGGGAAAAAGATGCCACCTTTGGCTTAATTGCCGGTTATCAAACTGTCACATTTAACCAGAGCGAATTGCCCATGTATGGCGCTGGTATTTTTTGGGCGCGCTCCATGCCTGAGTTGTTTGATAAAGTGCTTAACATCATTCCTTGGTTTCGCTACCCCAAATGGGTGGATGCAGAATTTGTGAACTATATTTCTTCGGCAGACGGGAAGTACAATCTCGGCACAAACTACCTTTTGAATTTCCATGGCAAAATGCTGTTTACCTCACGATTGTTTTTAGAAGGCGGCTTTTCCATGCGGCAACTAGCCTTTCAGCCAGTCGGAGCCGCGCAAACTCCTACTACGGCAGCACTTTTTACCGGTACTCTCGGTCTAGGTTACAATTTTTAGTCGCAAGTCTCAGTAGTTTCTCCAAGTTTTCCGATAAATGGATTGATGAAGTCCATGCCTTATCTTTTCTTTTTATTACTGATCTTGGTGGGTAATCTAGAAATATACCGCCACTTTCAATATTATTTCAGCGGCGCTGATCAGCTCAAGACGCAGGTTACGGTTCTAAAGGATAAACTTCGCCATCAGGAGCTTAATACCTTTTTAGTTCGTTACCAGTTTGATGAATTCAAACAAGACGTGGCGGTAAATTTGCCACTTTTAAGTGAAAAATTTAAGTCCTCCGAAGAAGGTTATACGGCACGGAATATCGCAAGTCTGGTGACGGTGCCAACGGAATTTCAAAAGATTGAAACTAGCGCCAGCTTGTTTGAAAAAGGGAAAAAGCTTTTTCGCGATAAAGAGTTTGAGAAATCCAACAAAGTATTTCGTCACATTCTACAGAAGTATCCAGAGTCGATTCACTCGATAGAAGCGCAGTTTTTTTTGGTGGAAGGGTTATTTCAAAATAATGAGTACGAAGAATGTCTCGCCACAATTGAGACTATGATGACCCATTTTCCCGAAAATGAATTGACGGGTTTCTCTCTTCTTCGTCTAGGTAAGGTTTTTGAGATACAAGAGCGTTTTGAGGATGCTGTCGAAGTCTATAAAACCGTGATTCATAACTATCAGAACAATGAACTAAAAGCGCAAGCAGCCGTATTCCTACGCGCGATAAAATTATGAGAAGTATTGGTAAAACAATTCTATTTATTCTATTTTCCTTTGCGGATTTGCATATTGAGGCAAAAGAGATCGTGACTTTACCATTGGCAAAAAAAGTATTAATGCAACCCAACGAATGTGTTCTTAAGTCGTCTGTTTGTGTTGTGAGGACGCAAGAAAACCAGAAGTATATTTTACCGTTTGGGGAATCAAGCGCCATATTGGATGAGAAGTCCCTGGTAATTCGCGAAAGCTCAGATACGGTAAGTCTTGTGAAGGGACGGGTGTGGGTTAAGGCAGTCGCAAAATCCGTGAAAGTTAAAAGTGAGTTTGGCACGATTACGGGTGAACCAGGAACGGAAGTTTGGGTCGAGCGAAGAGACAAAAAATTGATTATTAGTGTCACAAAAGGCATGTGGCTCATTCATGCTAAAGGGGCAAGGGAACCCATTCGAATCGACGAGGGTTTTCAGAATTGGCTGGGAAGTGTAAATCAAAATGGAATTGCGCAAACGGGTATTCCTCGTGCGATAGATTTTGAGTCTCACATCTATTTATGGGCAAAGCTTTACGCGGGACCCAGGGAAAGTTTTAAAAAAGAGGTCGCAGATTTGGGCGAGCTTTGGTCTAGGGCGATCAGTGAAGCAGCAAGTTTGCATCAGGCCCATTCGGAGCGTTACATCGCAGCGGTAGCAGAAAAAAAGAAACAAGAAGAAGAGAAGATCCGCCTTGAAAAGGAAGATCAACGTCGGTTTAGAGAGATGTTAATTAAAAGAAATAACCTCGACATTCGCTAGACGAAGGGTGAGTGGCTGCGGTTATTTAGATTCTCTCCGCTTTCTAGGATGTGTTATTCTATTAATAGGAAAATCCTATCTCATGGAGGAGAAGGGAAATGTCTACAATTTCAAGATCCGATTCAGGAAAAAAAGCTTATAACG